>JBGPOI010000086.1:0-13104 GCA_041487975.1 Binatia bacterium
CCATATTGTTTCGCGCAACCCGGAGTTGGAGATCTCGTGCATCATGGCGATGTTCGCCGCACGCACCAAGAAGATCAAAATGGGGCCGAGTGTCCTGACCCTACCCGCTCGCGACCCGGTGCAGGTGGCGAAAACCTACGCGACGCTTGATTATCTCTCGGGTAGTTGCGGACGCGTCATCATGGCCGTCGGCCTGGGCAGTGATCCGCACGACTGCCTGGCTTGCGGCATCGCGCCGGAAGAACGCGCCAAACGCATGGAAGAAGGCGTGCAGGTGCTACGTAAGCTCTGGGCTGGGCCGCATGTGACCCATGAAGGCAAATTCTACAAGTTCACTGATGTCACTATTGAACCACGCCCGGCCAAAGGCTCGCTTGATATTTGGATCGGTGGCAAGAGCGACCTGGCGATCAAGCGGACTGCCAGGTACGGCGATGGCTGGTTTCCTTCTTTTGTCACACCAGAAGAGTTCCAAGACGGCATGACCAAGCTCATGGAGTACGGCACACAGTATGGCCGCACCATCAATCCGCGCGAGGCTGGTGTGCTGATTCTGACTCATGTCAGCCACAACCGCGCCCGCGCTCAAGAGATCGCGCAGAAATTCTTCCAGGGCTTTCCCCTTCCGCCGGAATCGCTGCCGGCTCGCTGCGCCATCGGTACACCGGAGGAGTGCATTGAGAAAATTCGCTCGTACGTCAACGTCGGGTGCAGCAAGTTCGTCCTCTGGCCGGTCGCACCGCCCGACGAGTTGGTGTCACAGATCGAGACGTACGGCCGAGAGATCGTGCCACATTTTGCATAGCCAAGTAACGAGTAACGAGGACTGAGGACTGAGCAGGATAGAGCGAACAACGAGAGAGCCCTTTACTCAGTCCTCAGCACTCAGTCCTCAGCACTTTTTTATGGACGTTTTCGATTGTATTCGCACTCGCGCAGCGGTTCGGAGTTTTCGGCCGGAACCTGTTCCGGCCGAGGTCGTCAAAAAGATTCTTGAAGCCGGACGCCAGGCGCACTCTCAGCGTAACCGCCAGCCCTGGCGCTTTGTCGTGATCCAGAATCGCGAGACCCTCAAGCAGATCGGCGCCCTCGCCTCCTCTGGACCGTACATTGCCGACGCTCCTCTCGCGATTGCGTTGGTGATCGAAGGGGCAAAGAATCCTTACATCGATGCCACTCGCGCCGCCGAATGTCTCATGCTCGCGGCCTGGGGTGAAGGAGTCGGGTCATGCTGGGTCGGCGGCCTTGATCGACCAAAGATCAAAGAACTGCTCGGCATTCCTGAAGAGGCAGAGTTGATCACGGTGATTCCGTTCGGCTACCCAACCGATGAGGAAAAAGCCAAGAAAAAGGTGAGGAAGCGACTCGGCAAGATCGCCTTCCGCGAGCGGTATGGTGACCCGTATAAGTAGGGGCGCAGCATGCTGCGCCCCTACACCTTTCGTGTAAGAAAGAGACTACCCGGATGGACCGTATCGAGAGTAAAATTCGCCCCAGTTCGCCAGAGTTCCAGGCCAATGTCGCCCACATGACGGTCCTGGTCAGCCGCCTCAAAGAAGAACTGGCCAAGGCTCGGCTGGGCGGACCGCAAGAGTTCCGCACCCGGCACAAAGCGCGCGGGAAGCTCTTGGCGCGAGAGCGTATCGAAGCCCTGATTGACCCCGACACTCCATTCCTCGAACTTTCTCCGCTGGCGGCTTATGGCATGTACGATGATCCTCCCTCCGCTGGCATTGCCACCGGCGTTGGCTTGATCCACGGCCGTGAGACCGTCATTGTCTCGAACGACGCCACGGTAAAGGGCGGCAGTTATTATCCTATGACCGTGAAGAAGCACCTGCGCGCCCAAGAGATCGCCCAAGAGAACTATTTACCCTGTGTTTACCTGGTGGACTCCGGAGGAGCGAACCTACCCTATCAGGCCGACATCTTTCCCGACCGTGAGCACTTCGGCCGCATCTTCTTCAATGAGGCCCGCATGTCGGCTCTGGGCATCCCGCAGGTCGCTGTGGTCATGGGCTCGTGCACGGCGGGGGGGGCGTACGTACCGGCGATGGCCGATGAAAACATTATCGTGCGGGAGCGAGGAACTATCTTCCTCGCCGGTCCTCCACTGGTGAAAGCCGCGACCGGTGAAGAGGTTACTGCTGAAGAATTGGGCGGCGGCGACGTGCACACGCGCATCTCTGGTGTCTCCGATCACTTAGCTGAGAATGATGAGCATGCCCTGGAGATCGCTCGCTCGATCTTCGAGAATCTGCCGCGCGCGCAGAAGTTTCCTCTGGACCGCGAGGAACCCGAGGCCCCCGCCTATGATCCGGCAGAGTTGTATGGTGTAATCCCGCGCGACACCCGTGTTCCTTACGACGTCCACGAGTTGCTCGCCCGGCTGGTCGATGGCAGTCGCTTACACGAGTTCAAGGCACGTTACGGTTCAACTCTCGTTACCGGTTTCGCCCGCATCCATGGCTATCTGGTCGGCATCGTCGCCAACAACGGAGTGTTATTCTCCGAGTCCGCTCTCAAAGGTACGCACTTCATCGAATTGTGCTGCCAGCGCAAGATCCCGCTGCTCTTTTTGCAGAACATTACCGGCTTCATGGTCGGGAAAAAATACGAGCAAGGAGGCATCGCTAAGGACGGAGCCAAAATGGTACACGCGGTGGCGAACGCGCAGGTGCCGAAGTTCACCGTCATCATCGGCGCGTCGAATGGCGCCGGGAACTACGGCATGTGCGGCCGGGCCTATTCGCCCCGCTTGCTGTTCATGTGGCCCAACTCGCGTATTTCTGTCATGGGCGGAGAGCAGGCCGCGGGCGTGTTGCTGACCGTCAAGCTGCAGCAACTCCGAGACAAAAGTCAGACCATGAGCCCCGAGGAGCAAAAGGCGTTCATGGCGCCAACCCTGGCCAAGTATGAGGAAGAAGGCAATCCCTACTACTCGACCGCCCGGCTGTGGGATGACGGTATCCTCGACCCGCGCGAGACCCGCGACGTGCTCGGTCTGAGCATTGCCCTATCACTAAATGCCCCTATTCCCGCTCACCGGGTCGGCGTGTTTCGCATGTGATCCACGCCCAGGTTCTGTGGATCAGGCTCACTCGTTATAATAAATTTTTGAAGGAGTACACGAATTCGATGAACAATCGACGACCAGTGCGCGGGCGAGTTCGCAACGGCAAGGTGACCGTCCTCAAGGAGCGGACAACTCCACTGAGAGGCATGGAAGAAAACGTGCGACAGATCTTGGAGTATATGGGCGAAGATCCCGAGCGGGAAGGCTTGCTCAAGACCCCGTCACGCGTCGCCCGCGCCTTCGAATACCTGACCAAGGGATACACACAAGATGCCAAAGCAATCCTCAACCAAGCGAAGTTTACCGAAGAAGACTATCAGGAAATGGTCCTGGTCAGAGACATCGACTTTTTCTCGCTGTGCGAGCACCACATTCTGCCGTTCTTCGGTCGGGCCCACGTCGCCTACATTCCTAAACATCACATCGTCGGCCTCAGCAAGATCCCCCGTTTGGTCGAAGTCTTTTCGCGCCGCTTACAAGTGCAAGAGCGTCTGACCACACAGATCGCCAACACCCTCATGGAAGAATTAGACCCCCTGGGAGTGGGGGTCATCATCAAAGCCGAACACCTGTGCATGCGCATGCGCGGGGTGGAGAAACAGAACTCTGTGGTCACCACCAGTGCTATGCTCGGCGCGTTTCGCGCCCATCAAGCGACTCGCGAAGAATTCATCACCTTGGTGACCAGCAATCAGCGGTGAGGCAGATAATCCTGGGCGAAGACACCCACCGACCGGTCTAACCCCAGCAGCACAACCTGATAGGCATAGGTCTGGTCTGTGAACTGGGTACGAACCAGGTTCAGTGCATTGAGCGAGGTGTTGACATCGAGACTGGTGGCGAGACCCACCCGGTACTGCTTGGACGTGATGTCGTAGTTTTCCTGCGCGAGGACGACTTCTTTCTTCAAGGTCTCCAGGGTCGCGCCCAGGGTCTCGACTGCCAAGAGGGATTGTTTTACCTCTACGGCAACATCCTTGTGCAGGCGGTCTAGTTGCAACTCTGCCTCCGCCAAGTTTTCGGTTTGTTCTTGCAGGTCAATTTCACGCACACCGCCATCGAACAAGGGAATCTGAAAATTGAGGAACATCGTCCAAAATCGATCGCGGTTGGAGAAAGTCGGAGAATCGAGTCTCGGGAATTGCCATTGGACGTTGACCTGAGGGAAGTAACGGGAAATGACCTGGTTCTTGCGTTGGCGCGCGACCTCGACCGCCGCCGCCTGCGCCCGCAAGTCCTGACGCTGCTTGTAGGACTTGTCAAGCAACTGCTCATATCCCCCGCCTCCGTATTGGGGCGGAGTCGGTTCGACAACCTGTACGGATCCCCTCACGCCGATGGCTCGCGCCAGAACGGTCAAAGTCAGTTGCAATCCATTCTGGTTCGTGATCACCGCTCGCTCGGCGCGCGCGACCTCCACTTCGGCCCGCAAGACGTCGGTTTTCGTCACCTCACCAACGCGGAAGCGTGCCTGGGCTTGTTTCAGTTCATCCTGAGTGAGGCGCAGAGTATCCTGAGCGACGACGAGTTGGGCCTGGGAGCGCAGTACATCGTAGTAAGCTCTTGCGACCCCGAACAAAACCTCACGAATGGTGAAATCGTATTGTTCGATGTTTTGGCGCACCGACTCCTTGCCCAATTGGAGGGTGGGCGGAAACGAAGGTTGGATAAGCGGCTGGGTGATAGTGAAAACGCCCTGCCAGCTCACAAACGGCCGGATCGTCGAGGGGGTCCCAGTCTGCCCCGGCAATGTTGGCTGACTGATGAAAGAGATCTCCTCTTTATTGCGGGTATAGGTGCCAACGATGTTGGCGTTCGGGGCCAGTTGGGCGTACGCTCGCCAGGGTAGGAGTTGAGCTTTGGCGAGTTCTTTCCCAGCGATCTTGATCTGCTCTTCATTCGCCAGCGCCAGGTGGTACGCCTCGTCGAGCGTGAGGCGGCGTGTTTCCCCAGCCGCTGGCGCCGCTGGCGCATTTTCCTCTTCCGCGGCCATCGTTCGTGTTGCCGGCGACTCTTCGGCGGCCGCAGACACAGCACCGAGAACACTGACAAGGACGAGCCAGAGAGGAAGGTCATGGAGCATCCGGTACCACCGCGCCCAACGCGGTCCGGACATACCTCTCAGGTGTAGAGTTGCATTCTTCCACATGATGATCTCCTGGTTCGCAAGGCAATACGGAAAGAGTGAGAGGGGATCGGTAAGCCGGATTCTGTTCCCTCTCCTAATAGGAGAAGGCAACGGTCATTCCTCTGGGCGTACCGTTACCGGAACGCTCAAGCGACCGAACCCGGAGGGAAAGAGTGGGGCAGCTCTTGCCCGTGTAACGGGCATCCTCCTATTTGGTCTTGCTCCGGGTGGGGTTTGTCCAGCAGCCCTCATCACTGAGGACCCTGGTGAGCTCTTACCTCACCTTTTCACCCTTACCGGCAAGGAAGATAGCGACAGAAAGAGATGAGACAGAGAATTTCTGAAGATTTTCTCTAGCTCGGTCTCTCGTCTCTGTCTCCTCTGCCGGCGGTCTCTTTTCTGTGGCACTTTCCCCGCCTCGCGGCGGGCCGCCGTTAACGGCCACCCCGCCCCACGGAGTCCGGACTTTCCTCGTGCCGGTCGATGACGGCACGCGACCGTTTGATCCCCTCTCACTCTCCTCAGGCGTTGGGCGGGTCTTCCGACGCCACCCGCCAATACAGAATGCGACCGCAGTGGGGACAGTGAAAGATCACGCCGGTGTTCTGCTGAACGTTGCTGAGGATCTGGTTGCCCATCTGCGGCGGGATCCGCATGTGGCACCCCTGGCAGATGCCGGCACGGATTTCCACCACCGCCATTCCCCCTCGTTTGGCAAAGAGGCGTTCGTACCGGGCGCACAGGTCGGCATCGACAAGGTGGGTAATTTTCTCACGTTCACCGCGCTCGAGCCGGGCTTCCGCTTCCAGCGTCGCAACCTGTGCTTCAACTCGGGAGGTTTCCTGGGCGATCCGGTTCTTGAGTTCCTCAATCTGGGCACTGGTCTGGAGCAGCAGGGCCTTTTCTTGGTCGATTTGCTCGAGCAGATTCAGCGATTCATCCTCCAACTTCCCGTTTGCCTCTTTTATCGTCTCGACCTCCCGACGCATCGCCAGGAGTTCACGTTCATTACGGACACGGTTCAACCGAACCCGTTTTTCTTTGATCTTCTCCTCTTCCTCTCGCAATCGCTCTTCTACCGCCTGATGACTGATTTCCAGCTCGTTGATCCGCCGTTGCCGTTCCTCCGCCTCGCGTTCTTTCGTCTCTATCTGAGCTACAGTAGCGGCCACCTGCTGGCGCAGCTCTTGCAGGCTATGCTCTTTTCGCTGCAACCGTTGATCAATCTCCTGAAGAGAAGCCAGCAGGTCGATCTGCGTGGCCAACGAGAACCTCCTTTCCTCCCCAGCCCACGCCCCGGGCTGGTTGGACTATCCTAAAATGAGTGGGCCCACCAGGATTCGAACCTGGGACCAGCGGATTATGAGTCCGCCGCTCTAACCTCCTGAGCTATGGACCCATACATGCTCCCGGAGATAAGCCCGTTTCTTGTACCATACCCTTCCGACTTTTCCTATTCCTCCTCCGCCGTCGGCCCCTTCTGTTGGAGACGTTGGAGCCGCAACCGCAGCGTGGTCTCATCGCCCTTCTGCTCGGCCTCGCGCAGCTCCCCGCGTAGCCGTTCACGCTCAAACTTCCGTTGCGCGGCGCGGATTTTTCCTATGCAGTCCGAGAGCAACCGCTCTTGCTCTTGCTCTCGATCAGGCCCTCTCTCTTCGTGAGCGTACGCTTTGGTGACACGGTCGGCGATGGCTTTCGGCAGGCGGTCAAGAAAACTGCCGAGGTCGATCTTGCCGGTTTGCTCCCAGGTAGTGATGATTTCCGTGGCCAGTTCCTGCCAGTGCTGAAAGGTGGGCACGATGCTCTCTTCGGCAACCCGCCGGGCCGCGTTGCGATCGATCAACATGAGTTGCACCAGCTCGGCTTCAGCCGCGACCTGTGGACTTTGCGTTTCCCGTCGCTGCGGAGCAGACGACGCCTGTGCACGGGGTACATCTTGAGATGCGGCCATACTCCGCAGTTCCTCCTCATTCACCCCAAAACGTTGCGCGATCTGCGTGAGCAGGGCTCCACGGGCAACGACATCGGTCATCGGCTTGAGCACGGCCACGGCCTCTCGCACCGCCTGGGCGCGTTGGAATGCCGACGCGCCGGGAAGCGGAACATGACGAGCGAAGTAGAAGTCTTCCAACGGTTCGGCCTGGCCAATCAGCACCCCAAGCCCAGCCGACCCCTGCTCACGGACGAAGGTGTCCGGGTCATCTCCCTGTGGCAGAAACACCCCCCGCCCCCGCAGTTCGGCCTCAACACACAAGGGAAATGCTCTGGTCGCAGCCCGGCGTCCAGCCTCATCGCCGTCGAAGAAGATGTAAATCTCTGTGGTGAAACGCCGGAGCAGTTTGAGTTGCTCGGCCCCCAACGCAGTGCCCAGTACCGCCACGGTCTCACTGTAGCCGTATTGGACCAGAGCCAGGAGGTCGATATAGCCCTCGACTACCAATACCCGACCGTTGCGTCGTATAGCGTCTTTCGCCTGAAACAGGCCGTACAGCACACTGCCTTTTTTGTAGAGAACCGACTCCGGCGAGTTCAAATACTTGGGGAGGGTACGGGTTTGCCCGGTAGCAGCAGGCTGCTCCTGAGACATAGGCAGCAAGCGTCCACCGAAAGCGACGATGCGGCCCATACTGTCAGTGATGGGAAAAATGAGCCGGTGACGAAATTTATCGTAGTAGTGGCCTTCTGCCCGCTTCCCGATTAACCCGAGCGACGCGGCTTTCTCCAGGTCCGCTCCTTGATCCGCGAGAAACCGCACCAAACCACTACTCCAGGACGGGGCAAAGCCGAGATGAAACTGCTCAGCGACCTCTTTCTTAAGACCACGGTCGGCAAGATAGTGACGGGCAATCCCGCCGGCATTGCCCCACAGACAACGCTGAAAATACGTCGCTGCCAGGACATTGAGTTTGTGCAACCATGCGCGCTCTTGGGCCTGAGGGTCTTGCTCCGCCTGTGGCAAGCTCACCCCGGCTTTGGCGGCAAGACGCCGGACCGCTTCAGGAAAGGAAATCCCTTCAATCCGGGTCAGGAAGGTAAAGGCGTTGCCACCGACACCGCAGCCAAAACAATGAAAGAATCCGCCTTCCTCGTTGACGCTGAAGGAGGGCGTATGCTCGCTATGAAACGGACACAGTCCAGTATAGTTTCGTCCTGCCTTACGCAGGGCGACATAGGCAGAGATGAACTCGACGATACTAATGCGGGCGCGGATCTCTGTCAGAATTGCGTCGGGAATCCGTTCGGCCATTGGGCATGGACCATTCGGCCCGCACGTCCGAATTCAGCGGAGGGGCCAAAAAAACACCCACCCCGTGGGGAGTGGGTATCACATTGTCGAGACAGGCCGTTTTCCCTCGCAGGGGCGCACCGCCTGAGGTTAATACATCGAACGGCTGGCTCGGCGCAAGGCTCGTTTGCGGGCGGCAATCGCCTTGCGTTTGCGCCGCACACTGGGCTTTTCGTAATATTCGCGCTTTTTGAGTTCTTGCAGAATGCCGGCCTTTTCACATTGCTTCTTGAAACGGCGAATCGCACTCTCGATCGGTTCGTTATCTTTAACGCGCACTCCTGCCATGTCGTTGTCACCCCCTCCCGGGCAGCAGGTGTCTTGATGAGATGAGCCTCCACACCGTAGAGGTTTTCCCTTGAAAGTCAAGGTGTCGGGTTCTCCGGCCTTGACAGGAAAACCTGCCCTGCGCTAAGCAAGCCCCAGACCTATCACAAGGGGGATACACATGGAGTTCAAAGAAGTGGTCGGACGGCGCCGCTCAATCCGTTATTTCTTGCCGTTTCGTTCGGTCGAGAAAGAAAAAATTCAAACCATTATGGAAGCCGCTCGCCTGGCCTCGTGCGCGGTGAATGCCTCTTTTCTGCGCGCGATCGTGGTCGAGCGGGACAAGCTCTCGCGTGAGGTCTTGGAATCACTCAAGGTGCCGACAACCACTTTGCAACTCGACATGGCGCCGGTGCATATCTATTTCTATGGCAACCTCAATGCGGTCGAAGAAAGCCACGGCAAAACCTTGAAAGAACTCTATGATGTCGGGGCGCTCAACCCCACCCACGGCTGGAGCTACAAGTTCATCGACGAGGTCGTGTGGAACCAGATCCTTCAGCCACTCAGCCAGAACGCGCAGGTTCTGCCGGTTGCCGTGGCCATGGACTGCGGCGTGGCTATGTGCCAGGCCTTGCTCACGGCTTTCGACGAAGGTCTCGGCGCTTTGTTCACGGCTTTCAACGCCGAGAACGCGAAGAAGGTGTTCAAAGTGCCTGACCATTTCTTGCCGCTCTACGCTATGTTAGTTGGCTATCCGGCCGAGTCGTGGGAGGCCGGTGGGCAACGTCCTCGCCCGCCATTCGAGAGTTTATATTTCGAGGGCGAGTACGGCGTGCCCCTGCGGCGCGATCCCGCCGTGGTCGAAAATCTCAAGCAGGCAAAGATGATCCAAGATCCGGCCCCCCTCCCCTGGCGCAAGGATGAGATCCGCGCCCTGTCACGCATGTTCGGCTTGCCGGAGTAAGAGCACTGAGCAGTTAGTAATGAGCGTCGGCTGAACAAAGACTGAGGACTGAGAGAAAACAATGGCTCAATCACTCAATGCTTCAATGACCCAGTCCTCAGCACTCAGTCCTCAGCACTGAAAGAAGCCACTTACGCCCTCCCCCGCAAAACCCACTCTCCAACGCCTCCGCGAGCAACTCGATCAGGTTCAGCCCTTCTCTCTTGTTGTCCTGGCTTGCGCCGTCGGTGCAGTGACCGGCGGTGGAGCCATTGTCTTTGCCGAACTCATCAAGCTGGCGCAATGGCTCGCGATCGGTTCGACTGATTTACCTCTTTACGTGCTGCCGCACCTGTCCTGGTACCGCATTCTGTTGATCCCGGCAGTCGGTGGATTGCTGGTCGCGCCTTTAGTGTTTCTGACCGCCCGCGACGCCCGCGGCCACGGCGTGCCCGAGGTCATAGAGTCGATTTCCTTTAGGGGCGGGAAAATCCGCGCTGAGGTTGCGCTTATCAAGTCTCTCTCTTCGGCGATCACCATTGGCACCGGCGGTTCAGTAGGACGCGAAGGCCCCATCGTTCAGATCGGCGCGGCCTTAGGGTCAGCCTTGGGACAGCTCCTGCGCGTCCCATCGACCCGTCTGCCGACACTGGCGGGCTGTGGTGTCGCCGGCGGTATTGCCGCGGTGTTCAACGCCCCGATCGCCGGCGCTTTCTTTGCCCTGGAAGTCGTCATGGGCAACTTTGCTATGCCAGCGTTCGGTCCGGTCATGCTCTCCTCAGTGGTAGCGACTGTCGTCAGCCGCGCGTACTTCGGTGACCATCCCGCCTTCGTCGTCCCCGGCTACACCGTTACGGGTGCCTGGGAACTTCCGCTCTATCTGTTGTTGGGGATTGCTTGTGGGCTGGTCAGCCTGGTGTTTATGTTCGTGTTAGATACGCTCGAGGAGAGGTTTACCAAGTTACCGATCCATAATCTCTTGAAACCCGCGTTCGGCGGTCTGATTCTTGGCGCAATTATCCTCTTCGTCCCTAATGTCTACGGCATAGGGTATGCCACTATGGATGCCATCTTGCGCAGCGGCATCTCCTGGCCGTGGCTCCTGCTGCTGCTCCCGGTCAAGATGGGTGCAACGAGTCTGACGCTCGCCTCAGGTGGCTCTGGCGGGCTGTTTTTACCCATGTTGTACCTCGGTTCGGTCACCGGCGGACTCTTTGGCTTCTGTGCCGGAGCCTTGTTTCCCACCTTCACCGGTCCCAGCGGAGCTTACGCGTTGGTTGGGATGGGCGCTTTTCTTGCTGGCGCAGTCCACTGCCCGATCACCGCGTTTCTGCTGCTCTTTGAGATTACCGGAGACTACCACATCATATTGCCCCTGATGGTCAGTTGTTCAGTCAGCACGCTGGTAGCCAAGTTAGTGCGAGAGGAATCAATCTACACCCTCCAACTTTTGCGCCGAGGCATCGACGTGCGCCGACGCGAAGAAAACCTCATGCAAGCGTTCACGGTCGGGCACGTCATGCGCCGCGAAGCGCCGATATTGCGGGATACCGCTCCATTTGCCGAAATCGTGCAGCATTTTCTGACGAGTGACATGCCAGTCTGCTTCGTCGTGGACCATGACCGTCAGTTGCTCGGGGAGATCTCCATTCACGACGTCAAGGAACTCTTGCAAGAGGACACTCTGGGACCACTCGTCATTGCCAAGGACCTGGCCCGGAGTTCGAGCGTCACCACTAGTTCTGACGAAACTCTGGCTCGCTGTTTGGAAAAGTTTGCCCTCTCGGAGCAGGACTACCTGCCAGTGGTATCGCCAGCCCTGGAACTACGCGGCATCATCTCCCATCGTGACGTCCTGGATTTGTACAACCGCGAGATCCTGCGGCACGAGTACCTGGGGCTGAGCCTGCGCTCTGAGGGCATCACCAGTACCGTGCATGAGCAAGTACAGCTACCCCACGAGTATATCGTCGAGATCGTGCAGGTCCCCTCTGACTATGTGGGGAAGACCCTGCGTGAGACGCAGTTGCGGACGCGTTTCAATCTGACGGCCGTGGCGATCCGCCGTGGCCGCTTCAACGGCCCGGACGAACTGCCGGACCCAGATCGCACCCTCGACCTGCAGGACCACTTGGTATTGGTCGGCCGCCCAACTGACCTGCAGCGGTTCACTGCAGAAGACATGGCAACCCAGGCCCGCTTGTAACCTTTTGCCCTGCGCAAACGTGATAAGGGTAGGAGGACGAAAAACATGCGTACGACAACGGATGTGGTGGTCATCGGTGGCGGCCTGGCAGGACTCGCCGCCGCCACGTTTCTGGCGCGGGCTGGCCGGTCAGTCACCTTGATTGAAAAGGCACACGAGGTCGGAGGCCGCGCCGTTACTCACACCAAGGGCGAGTTTCGCTTTAACCTGGGCCCGCACGCCCTCTACCGGGCGGGACATGGCGCACAGGTACTGCGCGAGCTTGGTGTCCAGTTTACCGGCAGCATGCCGAGCGCCTCGGGCGGCTACGCCATCGAGCGCAGCGTCACTCACACGCTTCCCGCCGGCTTCGTATCTTTGCTGACCACCGGGTTACTGCGCCTGCCGGGCAAGCTCGAAACGGCCCGCATCCTCGGATCCT
Organism: Binatia bacterium; assembly: GCA_041487975.1. Taxonomy (GTDB): domain Bacteria; phylum Desulfobacterota; class Binatia; order Bin18; family Bin18; genus JACQEL01. Next base: position 12,331 of record JBGPOI010000086.1, read on the forward strand.
TCAAAAAAATCGACGCACCGGCTGTGCAGCACTTGACTGTGCGGGAGTGGCTGGAGCAAGCCATCCGTCAGCCCGATGCGCGGGGATTGGTGCAGGCGCTCTTCCGCGTGGCGACCTACGCTGACAACCCCGATCATCAAAGTGCAGGTGCAGCCCTCGCCCAGTTACAGATGGCCCTGACGAGCAACGTCTTGTATCTCGATGGCGGCTGGCAGGTGCTCGTGGAAGGTCTGCGTATGGCCGCGCAAGCAGCCGGCGTGAAAATCGCAACTGGCAAGAGAGCGGCGGCGATTGACTCTGACACGGCAGTGCGCGGACTCCGCCTCGCCGATGGCTCGACCCTCGCGGCCTCCTCAATGATTATCACGGGCAGTCCAGCCGACGCCGCCGCGCTCGTACAAAGCGACGAAAAGAACGTTTTGCACCAATGGGCGGACACGGCGATACCGGTCAAAGCCGCCTGCCTCGATATCGGCCTTGCGCGCTTGCCCAGACCACACGCGCTCTTCGCGCTTGGGATCGACCGTCCGCTGTATTTCTCGGTCCATTCAGCCGTGGCAAAGCTCGGGCCGGATGGCGGCGCGGTCATCCATGCGGCGAAATATCTGAATCCGGCCCTGCGCACAGATTCCAAGGCCGACGAGCAGGAGCTTGAAGGGGTGCTCGATACCATGCAGCCTGGTTGGCGTGCAGCCGTTGTCGAGCGTCGCTTCTTGCCAAGCATGGTGGTTTCGCACATGCTGGTCACCGCTGCCGCAGGCGGGACCGCGGGCC
>JBGPOI010000087.1:0-13100 GCA_041487975.1 Binatia bacterium
CGCAAGGGCGACGGCTACGTGATCAACGGCCGCAAGGTGTTCATCACCAAGGCGCGCGAGTCGAAGAAGATGCTGATCCTAACTCGCACTACTCCGTTCGAGCAGGTGCAGAAAAAAACCATGGGCATGAGCCTGTTCTTCGCCGACATCGATCCGCAAGCGGTCGAAATACGCGAGTTGCACAAGTGTGGTCGTAAGGCGGTAGACACCAACATGTTGTTCATCGATAACCTGTATGTGCCCAAAGAAGATCTGATCGGCGAAGAAGGCAGAGGATTCTATTACATCATTGACGGGATCAACCCTGAGCGTATTCTCGTCGCCGCCGAGTGCATCGGCATGGGCAAGCGCGCGGTAGAGAAAGCTGTGCAGTACGCCAAGGAGCGGATAGTCTTCGATCGCCCAATCGGTATGAACCAGGGAATTCAGTTTCCCTTGGCGGAATCATTCGCCAAGTTGGAAACGGCCGAACTGATGGTGTACAAGGCCGCCTGGTTGTTCGATAACGGCAAGCCGTGCGGCAAGGAAGCGAACATCGCCAAGTATATGGCAGCGGATGCGGCCTGCGAGGCGACGGACCGGGCGATGCAGGCCCACGGCGGTTACGGCTACATCAAGGACTATGATGTGGAACGCTACTGGCGCGAGGCTCGACTGTTTCGCATCGCCCCGGTGTCACAAGAGATGGTGCTCAACTACGTCGGCGAGCACGTGCTGGGGCTGCCAAAGTCATACTAAGAAGGGAAACGGAGAGGGGGAGAGAGGGAGAACCGGAGCGATAGTTTTCAATGCTCCGATTCCCCGGTTCTCCGATTCTCCGATTCTTGCACCCATAAGCCGATAACCAATTGCTAAGGAGCCATCATGCCCAAATCCCCCTTCCCGAGAATCATCTCGACTCTGCCTCAAGCCGACATCGCCTTCAAAGGTGTCAAAGGCTGGCTGTCACAGGCGAAAGATCACCAACTAGTTTTCATGGACATCGCGCCCATCGGCGAGGTTGCACCGCATGCGCACGGCGCGCAGTGGGGCATCGTGGTCGAAGGCGCGATGGAGTTGACCATTGGCGGCGAGACCCAGACCTATCGCAAAGGGGACAGTTATTTCATCCCCAAAGGAACGCTGCACTCTGCTCGCTTCAAAACGCGCACGTTTGTGATTGATTTCTTCGCTGATAAGAAGCGGTACAAAACGAAGAGAGTAAAGGCGTAGAATTCATCGGCCGTTGAAGAAGTCTGTTCACCCTTCGACAAGCTCAGGGCGAACGGGTCAGTGAGTAGCGTGCGCCATGCGCACGGAAGGCAGGTTGTAAAACAGGCGCGCGCACAGCGCACGCTACACCGGAGGGGAATCAAATCCCAAGCATGAAACAGAGCAGTGCCACTCCTCAACTCATTCTCGCCTCTGCCTCTCCACGCCGTCGAGAGCTGCTGCAAGGAATCGGGGTTGTTTTCACTGTCATCCCCAGTGACACTGCCGAAGCCGCTCAGCCTGGAGAGCTGCCGCAGGAGTACGCTCTGCGCGTGGCCGGTGAGAAAGCGCTGGATATCGCGCGGAGACATCCCGGCGTTTGGATCTTGGGCGCGGACACGATTGTCGAAATCGCCGGAGAGGTCCTCGGCAAACCGCGAGATACAACCGATGGCCGGCGAATGCTGCGCTTGCTCTCCGCCCGCACACATCAAGTGATGACCGCTTTTATACTGCTCGACGGAGAGGGGCACGTGCGCGCGAGGCAAGTGGTCACGAGTCGTGTGACGTTTAAGCCTCTCTCAGACGCGCAGATTCACGCGTACCTCGCCACCGGCGAGCCGTTTGACAAGGCCGGCGCCTATGCCGTGCAGGGCTTGGGAGCCTCCCTGGTTGAGCGTGTCGAAGGGTCATATACCAATGTGGTCGGCTTGCCGATGGACGAGGTTCAGGCAGCCTTACACACGGCTGGGCTTCTCAACCACCAAGAGGCACCCAAAGCATGACGCCCAACGTCGCCGCCAATTACGCCCGCGTATGCGAACAGGTCGCACTCGCGGCGCAACGCTGTGGTCGCTCACCTGAGGCGATTACTATCGTGTGCGCGGCCAAAACCAAGGGGCCGCAGTTGGTGCGTGCCGCCTTGGCCGCAGGAGCAACCGACATCGGGGAAAACTACGTGCAGGAGGCGCAAGAAAAAATCGCCCTGGTGCCGGAGCCTGCTCGCTGGCATCTCATAGGTCACCTACAGCGCAACAAGGCCCGAGTCGCAGCCCGGCTCTTCACTCTCATCCACTCACTGGATAGTGTGGCCCTGGCACAAGAACTTCACCGCCAGGGGGAGAAACTCGGAGCTGTGGTGCGCACTCTAATCGAGGTCAACCTCGGTAATGAACCCACCAAGAGCGGGATGGCCGTCCAGCAAGTTGACAGTCTTTTGGAAAAAGTTGCGACTCTGCCCTATCTACGAGTCGAGGGGCTGATGACCATTCCCCCGCCGGGTACGAGCGCCGAAGCCGCGCGCCCTTACTTTCGTAAGTTGGTTCAGCTCCAGGAGCAGTACGCCAGGTTCCGCACGACGAACATCGCACTGCGCGAGTTGTCCATGGGCATGACTGATGATTACGCGGTAGCTATCGAGGAAGGCGCTACGCTGGTGCGGATCGGCCGAGCGATCTTTGGTGAACGATAAAGAGAGGAGAAGCATGAAGAAGATCGGTTTTATCGGCGCAGGGAATATGGCTGGTGCCCTGCTCAAAGGCTTACTGGCAGCCAAGCTCTATCGGCCCCAGGATATGTTGGTGAGCGACGTTTTGCCGGCACAGCTGAAGAAGATCAAAAAGGCTTATAAGGTCGAAGGCAGGGACGACAATCGAGCAGTCGTGCATGACGCGCAAACGATCGTGCTGGCGGTTAAGCCGCAGATCATCGATCAGGTGCTGGCCGACATCCAACCGGAAGTGAGCAAAGACAAGCTGTTCATTTCCATCGCGGCGGGAGTGCCGTTGCGACGGTTGGAAAACGGCCTGGGCGGCAACGCCCGAGTAGTGCGGGTCATGCCCAATACACCAGCACTCTTAGGCAAAGGGATCGCGGTGGTCGTGCGAGGACACAAGGCCAAGCCGCAGGACGAGAAGCTGGCTCTGACGCTGTTCCGTGGGGTGGGCGAGGCTCTGGCAGTCAAGGATGAAGGACTCATGGATCCAGTTACCGGCCTCAGCGGCAGCGGCCCGGCCTACGTCTATCTTTTTGCCGAAGCTCTGATTGCTGGCGGTGTCCAGGAAGGACTCTCCCCGGCGGTGGCCGCACGCTTGGCCTTTCAGACGATAGCGGGAGCAGTGGCTCTGCTCAAGGAAACCGGCAAAAGCCCGCAAGAACTGCGCGCAATGGTCACCTCACCAGGCGGCACCACGCTGGCCGGTCTCTCTTTCCTGGCAGAGGGAAAGTTTGCCGAGACAGTAGCTGGAGCAGTGAGCGCCGCGACGCGCCGGTCAAAAGAACTGGGGCAAGGGTAAGAAGGAGCAGAGGAATGTTCGTCATCGGCAACTTTCTTGCGGCACTGGCATCGGTCCTCAACATGCTGCTGTCCGCCTACATGTGGATTATCATCATCCGCGCGCTCATCTCCTGGGTGAGTCCCGATCCCTACAACCCCATTGTCCAGTTCTTGCGCTCGGCAACTGATCCCGTATTGTATCGAGTGCGGCGCTGGCTCCCAGTGTCTTTTGGCGGCATAGACTTTTCCCCCATCCTGGTGATTGCGGCGCTGATCTTCTTGCAGGCATTTCTGGTGCAGAGCCTGCTCGACCTCTCTCGCGTCTTCCATTGAGGCCGGAGGTGCCTGATCCCTGGAGCGTAACCCCACAAGGTGTGCTCCTGCGCGTGCATCTTCAGCCTCGCGCGGCTCATGATCGTGTGGTCGGCTTGCACGGCGAAGCGCTCAAGATCGCGCTGACCGCACCGCCGGTGGAGAATGCCGCCAATGCCGCCCTGCTCGCTTTTCTGGCGGCTCTCTTACAAGTACCCCGCGCCTCGGTCTCCCTAATGTCCGGCGCGAAAAGCCGCGAGAAGCGCGTGTTGGTCAGCACGGCCACCCCCCGACATGTCACCCAGCGACTCGCGAGCACTCTGCGGCGGGTTGACAAGAAAAAGGGCGATGATTAGGGTTACTTATCAATCATCTCTCTATCTCGGGAGGCAGGCTGTCATGCCAATCTACGAGTACACTTGTAAGCAGTGCGGAAATTTCGAGATCATACAACGCATCACCGAGGCTCCCCTGAAAAAATGCCCGACCTGCGGGGTTAGGGTAACGAAGCTGATCTCCCGTTCCGCCTTTCATCTCAAAGGGAGCGGCTGGTACGCCACGGATTATGGCAAGAACGGTGCCACTCCGAGCAAAACAGACGATTCCAAGTCAACCACCAGTGAGACCAAGAGCAGCGAGACCAAGAGCAGCGAGACTAAGAGCAGCGAGACCAAGGAGAACAGTTCCTCCGGCACCTCCTCTGCTTCTTCATCTGCTCCGACGAGTACGACAAAAGAAAGTTCCACGGCTTCCTGAAGCCATTCCCCGCCAATATTCTCGCGCAGAGGGAACGCCCTCTCCCTCTGCGCAACGGCTTTCTCCCCATTTACAATGTCTCTGCGGGCATGCTAAGGAAAACTCCGCGGTCGCATAGCTCAGTCGGTTAGAGCGCTTGCCTCACATGCAAGAGGTCCGGTGTTCGAGTCACCGTGCGACCATTTAGGAGCCTGCGGTAACGCGGGCTTCTTGCTTATTGGGCACTGAGCACTCGGCCAGGGAGGACAAGAGTACGGCCTCATCGAGTGAGCCATCTCACAGTGCGAGCGCCTATTCGTTCACCGAGGCCGGTGCCTATTTTGCGCCTTTGCACAAAGTATGCTAAAAGTGAGAAAAATTGCGCCGAGCGATTGGGTGCAGAGGAGGAAAACGCACTATGGCAGAGAAGAGTTTCGGGCGCGTCATCGAAGACCGGCGGCGTGAGTTAGGGCTCACCCAAGAGATGGTGGCGAAAAAAGTCGGCGTCAAGGCCAATTACGTTGGCTACCTTGAACGCGGGATGCGCCATCCGAGCCAGAAAGTCGTCGAACGGCTCTCGAGCGCGCTCAAGTTGGATTCACAAGATTTGTATTTGCTGGCGAACCCGCGGGTCCGGTCCTTGCTCGGCAAGGCCCCAAAAGCCGCGCCAGCCAGCCAGTCCCTGTGGCAAAAGTTTTTGCGTGACTCTTCCTTGCAGCAAAGTCAGGGACTGACTAGCCAGGAAAAAGAAGCGCTCGCTCAGGTCGCCCAGGCGGAAAAAGCCTCTTCCATGGCTGGCGTGGTCAAAGCAATCAAAGCGTTGCGCCGCGGTTTCGCTGGGCAGTAAGGAGACAACGGACCTTTCTCCCCATGACAGTCAGGCCAGCCCGAGTACGGTGAGTGGCTCGAACCCCCCTCTGCTCTCACAGGGAACCGTTCAGCCACCGCCGGTCAGGCTCGATCGAGCAAGGCGCCGAAAGTTTCCAAATTGACGGGTGCGGTTTCCGGTGGGGAGATGGATTGCGTCACAGCAGGTGCTTGGTCGTCTTGCAGTGCTTTCGCGCTGATTGCGGTCGCGCGCGCACCGCACCCGTTTAAGCTTAAGAGCATCAGTCCGATCAATATTGACACGGGGAAATGAAAAAATAGGGTGTTCACGTCCCTTACCCTACCGTCTTCCTCGCCCGTCCTCAACTGTCCCGCCCGCAGAGGCGGGGCATCGGCGGCTCGGGATTCCCTTCGGTGCCCTGCATGTTAGCATGCTGTCGATGCGACGCTTATTCCTGACAGTATTCTTCACCGGAGTCGTGCTTCACTGCTGTCTCTCTTCCCAGCTCAAGGCCGACGAGGGGGAAGTCGAGATTGGCCGCAAGTTTTCGCTGATCGCCCAGTCGCAGCTTCCTCTGGTGCGCGATTACACCGTGCAGCGCTACATCCAGCGGCTCGGGCAGCGTATCGTCAGTCATCTGGATCACCCGGAGTTCCCCTACCAGTTCTCCGTCGTTCAGGAGCCGCGTCTCAACGCCTTCTCCGTGCCGGGCGGCTACATCTACGTCCACTCTGGGCTGCTCTTGCGAGTCAGCAGCGAAGATGAACTAGCTGGAGTGGTGGGGCATGAGATCGCCCATGTGCAGGGCCACCATGCCATGCGCCAGCAGCAGGAGACCAAATGGGCGACCTACGCCGGCTTGGCGGCGATGGCTCTGGCAATCATCAATCCGGTACTGGCGGCGGGCGCTTCCTCAGCCGCGGCAGCGACGCAGCTCCGCTATCAGCGCCAGCTCGAGGAGGAAGCGGATTACCGTGGGTTGCAGTATCTGCGACAAGCCGGCTTTGATCCGTACGGGATGCCCCGCTTTCTCAAAAAGATGTGGGCGGAAGAACGGTTGAACGCCGCTACCAACGTCCCGCCCTACTTTCTTTCACATCCGCTCTCAGAGGAGCGCCTCAGCTACATTGAACGGACCCTGAGAACGTTCCACTGGAACCAAGCCGCTCCGTCGAACGACTTTGCACTCGAACGGGTCCAGGCTATCGTGCGCGCTTTGCAGGAGCCGCGCGCACAAGTGATTGCCGACTATCAACAGAAAGTGACGAAAAACCCGGAGGACCCCCAGGCTCTCGCATTGCTTGGCTCTGTCCTCCTCCGCTACAATGAATGGGAGCAGGCACGGCAAAATTTGGAACAGGCGAGCGCCAAAGGAATCCGGCTCGATCGTGACCTGGCCATTGCTTACCTTCGCCTTGGGCAACGTGACCGTGCCCGGCAATTGTTCGCACGGCAGAGCGAGGTTGATCCCGAAGATGCAGACGCCCACAGTCAGCTCGGCAAGCTCTTCTTCGAGGATGGCGACCTCGCGGGAGCTGAGCGTGAAGGCCGGGCTGCTCTCGACCTCGATCCCCGCCTTGACGAGGCGTACCTGACCCTGGCGCAGGTGGACGAACGCCAGGGGAAGCGGGGCGAGTCTCTGCTGCTGCTGGCCCAGGCCATGGAGTTGCAAGGCCGACTCGAAGCCGCACTGGGGCAGTACCAAAAGGCGACCGCTGTGCTCGGCCCCGACCATCCTCAAGCTGAAGAAATTACGAAGAAAACCGAGGAACTCGAACAGTTGGTGAGTGAATTGCGACGGCAGCGAAGGCACTAACAAGTCCAAGACCAGTCTGGAGTCGACGACTGCCTGGGAAAGCAAACTTTTTACCCTTCCGGTAAGCCGAGCCGCTTGCGTCCGGCCGGGCTGATCATGTTGGGAGTCCACGGCGGATCCCAGACAATTTCAACGGCTGCTTGACGTACCCCGGGAAGAGAGCGCAACTGCTCTTCCGCCTCGCCCGCGATGTGTCCGCCCATACCACAGCCTTGGGTCGTCAGGGTCATTTTCACAGCGATGCGGTCGTCGGCGATCTGCACGTCATAAATCAAGCCCAGATCGACGATATTCACCGGCATCTCGGGGTCGTAGCAGTTGCGCAGCGCCTGGTATACCAGATCCTCAGTGAGCGGGCGCAGCGAGTCGGGCGGGTTCGCAATCCAGTGAGGCGTCGGGGTAACCGCAGGCGGGGCAAATGGGGAAGCCGGCACAGGAGGTTGGGGCTTTTTCCACAGGGAACTGAGACGCTGGAAGAGAGAAGGCATAGTATCCCTTGGTGAGACGTTTATTCGTCCCACATCTTGGTGCTCATGTAGCGTTCGCCGATGTCAGGGAATAACGTCACAATTTGACCACGCCGCACTCTGCGGGCGATTTGGCGGGCGCCATAGAGATAGGCGCCTGAGGATTGCCCAACGAAAAACCCCAGGCGGGCAAGGCGCCCGCACATGTCATAGGCGTCATCAGTGCTCACCGGCAGCCAGTCATCGATCAATGTTTGGTCAAAAATCTCCGGCATGATGAGACCTGGACCCAACGGTTTGAGTCCTTCGATGCCGGGGAATTCTTCAGGCATCACACAGGCAATGCGAATCTTGGGGTCGTGCGCCTTTAAGCGCCGCGCCACGCCGGTAATAGTCCCGCCCGTACCGACACCAGCGACAAACCAACTGATCCGTCCACCGGTCTGCGCCAGTATCTCCTCGGCCGTGGTGTCATGGTGTGCACGCCAATTGGCATCGTTGCTGTACTGGTCGGCAAAGAAGTAGCGGCCCGGGGCTACGGCGTAGCGGCGACGCACTTCGCGCAACGCCTCATCGTACCCGGCAACCGGATCGGTCAGCACCAGTGTGGCGCCGTGCGCGCGGATACGCTTCTTCCGTTCCTCACTGGCGTTGGCGGGCACCACCAGTTCGACCCGGCGACCGAGAATCGCACCGATCATGGCATAGGCGATGCCGGCGTTGCCGGAAGAGGAATCGAGAATGGTCTTCTCCGGCGGCAAAGTGCCATTGGTCACCGCCTCGGTCAGCATGCGCAGGACCGACCGGTCCTTCACTGAGCCGCCAGGGTTCAAGAATTCGCACTTCGTCAGCATATCGATATCTGGCAGCTCCTGACGGAATAGTTCGACCGGTACCAGCGGCGTGTTGCCGATCAGGCACAGCAGAGGATGGCGACGAATCAGTTCCTGAAGAGCAGGGGAATGCGGCATGGCTCCTCCGCAAAGGGTGGCAAGCTTAGCAGCCAGGCTCCTCTACCCCGTCACTCTGGAGGCCAGAAGGGGCGGTCAGCGCAACCGAGTCATCACCGTAAATGTCGAAGAACGCATCGAGGCTGGCAAGCAACTGCGCGCGGATCTGTTCGCGGGTTCCTTCAATCAGGTGAAGCGGCACTCGACTAGTTGTGCCATCATACAGGACAGCCTCTCTTTCACTCACTTGCGCGACTTCTCCTGCCGGGTACAAGCGCACCCCATAGATGAGCGCGAAGGTTTTTTCTTTGCCTTTACCACCGCTGATCGCTCTGAGCTTTGCCATGCACGTCGTCCTCGTCTCCGGCGAATATAGACATTTAGAGTCCGCTTTGTCAATGTGAGTCGAAGGAATCGGGGAATGGGAGAATCGGGGAATCGGGGAATGAGCATACAGGGAATCATTTTCTTCTTCTCCGTTTCTCCGGTTCCCCGTTTCTCCGGTTCCCGGTCTAACGGTAAATTTCGGCCCCGCCCTGCTTGAACTCTTCGGCCTTCTCCTGCATGCCGGCCTCAAGCGCAGCCTGCTCGTCCAGTTGTTTCTGCACGGCGTAATCACGCACGTCCTGCGTGATCTTCATCGAACAAAAGTGCGGACCACACATGGAACAGAAGTGCGCCACTTTTGCCCCTTCCGCCGGCAGGGTCTCGTCATGAAAGTCCTTCGCCGTCTCGGGATCGAGAGAGAGGTTGAACTGATCCTGCCAGCGAAACTCGAACCGCGCCTGCGAGAGCGCGTTGTCTCGTGCCTGCGCACCCGGATGACCTTTCGCCAGATCGGCAGCATGAGCAGCGATTTTGTACGCAATCACGCCCGCCTTCACGTCCTCCCGGTCCGGCAAGCCCAGATGCTCTTTCGGCGTGACGTAGCACAGCATCGCGCAGCCGAACCAGCCGATCATGGCCGCGCCGATAGCGGAGGTGATGTGATCGTACCCAGGAGCGATATCGGTCGTCAGCGGGCCGAGGGTGTAAAATGGCGCTTCGTGACACTCCTCGATCTGTTTCTCCATGTTCACCTGGATCAAATGCATGGGCACGTGGCCCGGACCTTCGATCATGGTTTGCACGTCGTGCTGCCAGGCGATCTTGGTCAGCTCGCCCAGCGTCTCCAACTCAGCGAACTGCGCCTCATCGTTGGCATCGGCGATAGACCCCGGGCGCAGGCCGTCCCCCAGGCTGAACGACACGTCGTATGCCTGCATGATCTCGCAGATCTCGGCGAAGTGGGTGTAGAGGAAATTCTCCTGATGATGAGCAAGACACCACTTGGCCAGAATCGAGCCACCGCGTGAGACGATACCGGTCAGGCGTTTAGCCGTGAGCGGGATATAGCGCAGTAGCACACCGGCATGGATGGTGAAGTAGTCCACCCCCTGCTCGGCTTGCTCGATGAGCGTGTCGCGGAAGATCTCCCAGGTCAGCTCCTCAGCCTTGCCGTTCACTTTTTCCAGAGCTTGATAGATCGGCACGGTGCCGATCGGCGCCGGCGAGTTGCGCAGAATCCACTCCCGTGTCTCGTGGATGTTCTTGCCGGTGGACAAGTCCATCACCGTGTCAGCTCCCCAGCGGGTCGCCCAGATCATCTTTTCCACTTCTTCTTCGATAGAGGAGGCGACGGCGGAGTTGCCGATGTTGGCGTTGATCTTCACCAGGAAGTTGCGGCCGATAATCATCGGTTCGAGTTCCGGGTGGTTGATATTCGCGGGAATAATGGCGCGCCCGCGGGCGACTTCGTCGCGCACGAATTCCGGCGTGATCACTGGGGGGATGCTCGCCCCCCAGGAGTTACCAGGATGCTGCTGCGCCAGACGCGCGTTGCCGTTTTTCTGACCGTTCGGTTGCGCCAGTTCCAGCGCTTGATTCTCGCGGATGGCGATATATTCCATCTCAGGGGTAATGATGCCTTTGCGGGCGTAGTGCATCTGCGAGACGTTCCCGCCAGACAACGCGCGCCGCGGTCGGCGAATGTGGGCGAACCGCAATCCAGCCAGGGAGGCATCCACGGCGCGCAGGCGACCATACTCTGAAGAGATGTCGGGCAGTTGCTCGGTATCCGCACGGGCAGTGAGCCACGCCAACCGCAGCGGCGCAAGTCCCTGGCGGATATCAATCTTTACTTGCGGGTCGGTGTAGGGGCCAGAGGTGTCGTACACCGTAAGCGCAGCCTGCTCGTCACTGTCGTGGCCGTTCTGTGGGTGAGTCGTCGTCAGGCTGATCTCGCGGCAAGGGACGCGCACGCCGGGCTGCGTTCCTGCAACATAGACCTTCCGCGAAGCAGGCAAAGGCGAGGTCGTCAGGCCAGACTGCGCCGAGCCATTTTTCCCGTTCGTCCCGTTGCGACCATTTTTCTTCATGAGGGCTTCCCTCCTTCGGTTTGCCAAGGTTGACTGACAGGCCCCAGGAAAACCCGGGGTGCATACGACCGCACTCGTCGTTAGCGGACCACAACCCATGCGGCAGAGAGCAACCATGCGGGCGCACTTTTCCCTCCATCAGGCACGACAGCCTGAAACATAAGCGCGGAGAGAAAGTGAGCGTGTGGTGACACCGTGTTCCCTTCGCTGGCATTACCCAGAGCAGGTTCCAGGGGTCGATGGTCCTGAAAGCCGGGGCCATCCTCTCAGCCGAAGCTTCAGCTCCCCCAACGGCCGTGTGGCCGGTTCAGCAGGTATGCTATGCCGTGTTGTCAGAACTGTCAACGCGTCGCCACCACCAGTAGGCTGGTGCACCGACGGCGCACAGACCGGCGCCGAGCAAACATTCGACCGGTCGCTCCCACAGCGCATTGATAAAAATTCCGGCTGATCCAACTACATACAGCAAGGGCATCCACGGATAACCCCAGACGCGATAGGGCCGAGGCAAATCCGGCCGCCGCCAGCGTAAGACAAACACGGCACTGACGGTAATGGCCGAGATGCTGACGATGACGATCGTGGCATAGGTGAGCAGTTGCTCGAACGTCCCGGAGAGGATCAGCAGCGAGGTCCAGGCGGCTTGCAGCAACAGTGCATTCCCTGGCGTATAAAACCGCGGGTGTATCTCGGCAGCACGCGGGAAAAAGACCCCGTCGCAGGCCATGGCAAAATAGATTCGGCCGCCGGTCAACACCATGACATTAAAAGCGCTGGCAATCGACACGGCAATCAGGGCGGAGACCGCTTGCGCCGCCCTCGGCCCAAACAACGCGCTCGTAGTCTGTTCGCCGACTCGTACGACCCCGCTGAGCGCGGCCACCGGCAAGGCATAGAGATAGAGCACGTTCAGCGCCAGGTAGGCGACGATAGTGATCAAAGTGCCCAAGGCCAGAGATCGAGGGAGGGTCGTCTCTGGATGCCGCACCTCACTAGCGATATAGGCAGCCGCGTTCCAGCCGCTGTAGGCGAACATCACCGGGATGAGGGCCAGACCGACGGCACTCATCCCTCTTCCGGTTCTACTCCAGACGAACACGGGGGAGAAATGTGACCAGCTTCCACGGCCACAGCAAAACCCCAGCGCCAGGAGTCCGCCAATAGCAGCCAGCTTACTCAGGCTCAACAGATTCTGTGTCCAACTGCCCAGGTGCAGCCCACGGTAGTTAAGCAGCGAAAACGTCCAGACAAGGAAGATAGCGAGAAGTTGATTCCACGAGACAGTGTAAGAAAAACCCCCGAAGGACAGGGTCACGAGCGCTCCGCCGGTCGGAGTAAAGGGAAACACGCCGGCCAAGTATTCAGCCAGCGCGATAGCCAGCACCGCAATCGACCCGGAGAAGCTAGCGAGAAAGGCGGCCCAGCCGCTGAGGAAGCCCCAGAAGGGGCCGAAGGCCTCACGCAGGTAGATGTACTCGCCACCAGCCAGAGGAAAAGCCGCCGCCAACTCAGCCCAGGCGAGCGCACCAGCAAGAGAGAGGAGCCCACCAAACGCCCAGACCACCAGCATCAGGCCGGGACTGGGAAGCTGCTCTGCCATCACCCCACTGGTTGTGAAGATGCCAACGCCAATGGTGTTGCCCACCACCAGCATCGTGGCGCTCAACAGGCCGAGGGAGAAACGGTGCGAACCGAGTACCGAGGACTGGCTCAGGGTCCTCCCCCTCTTTTTCTTCGCCGTTCATTGCTCAGTTCTCAACGTCCATAAAAAGCGCGGCTCACTGCAACGTCTGCAAGTGCTAGTGAGGCAATAGATGGAGACGACAGAGCCTCTCCCTACGCTGGCTCCGTTGCAGGTGTCGGATACACGGTTATCGGTTCATAGCGTAACACCATAACCTGATCTGGGCGTAAACCGAGCGATTCGTAAGTGCGCCCCACGCGGTCGCTAAACTCGACTTCAAACGCGGTGCCACCTGCCAAGATCTCAACTACTGTGCCAACTTGACCACGCCAGAGGTTATATTCAGGGAGGTCAACAGTGAGCGCTACTACATCAAGGAGTTTGATCGTATCCGTCATTGGTCACCTCTTCACAAAGGATAGCA
>JBGPOI010000088.1:0-13014 GCA_041487975.1 Binatia bacterium
AATGTACGTCTTTCGATATCACATGTGCCGCAGGTAGTGAAAGTGTTCGTCATGGGAAGGGCGAGCAGCTTGTCAGCAGAGCTAGTGACGCCAAAAGAAACACCCTCGTTGAAAAAATGAATAGGGAATTGGCGCCAACGGCAACATTGCAAATTTTGCTGTCAGTGCTTTCGCGTGCAAGAAGGGTCAGAACTTGCGCTTTTTCCTGTTTCTTGAAGCCCTAATCGGTGGCATGTAGGTTGCACAATTACAGACAATATGAGACCGCGGGAAACTCCCGTAAAACGCATATTGCTGATTTCGCACGACAGGGAGCTGAGACGCCAGTTGCATTCTTGCCTCTCTACCGCTGGTATCGCGACCATTACCTTAACTACAGTAAGAGACGGCAATGAGGGTCTTGCTGCACTTGCCAAGATGCGGCCGCGGCTGATTGTTCTTGACGACAGTACGGCCAACCTGGACGGTCCAGGTCTGCTTGGCGCTCTCCACCAACACGCCCCTGAGGTGCTGGTTGTCTATCTGACCATCTCTCACACCCTAGAATTGGAGCGGGCCGTCCGCCAGAGTGGGGTGCTCTACTATACCGAAAAGCCCCCTAACTCATCGCACCTCACCAAGCTGCTGGCTGCGGTGTTCGCCCCTCTTCCGGAAACACACCTGTGCCACACTGCAACAGTGACTTAATCAGCGTCGAGAAGGTGATACTTGGCAATCTTGGCGTAGAGCTTTTTCCGCGAGATGCCGAGCAGCTTCGCCGCCTGCAACTTATTTCCTGCGGTAGACGCCAGCGCACGGGCGATCAGGTCACGTTCAGTTTCGGCGAAAGACAACAACGAAGAGATCGGCAGCGAAGCCTGAGCGCGCTGTGACTGCACCGCGAGACCCAGCGTGGCTGGCAGGTCGGCGAGGGTAATCAGATCGGCACGGCTGAAGGTATAGGCACTCTCGATCACGTTCATCAGTTCGCGAACGTTTCCAGGCCAGGCATAGTCCTCGAGAGCAGCGAGTGCGCTAGGGTCTAGCTCTCGACGGCGGGTATCCAGCCGCTCACTGAAGTAGGAGAGAAAGTACTCCACCAGCAGAGGGATGTCTTCCCGTCGCTCGCGCAAAGGAGGGAGAAATAAGGTGTTGACGTTGAGACGGTAGTACAGATCCTCGCGTAACCGCCCCTGACGAACCGCCTCATGGGGATCACGGTTGGTTGAGGCGATAATACGCACCTTGACCGGCACCTCGCGCACCGAGCCCACCGGCCGGATCGTACGCTCTTGCAAGGTGCGCAATAATTTGGCTTGGGTCTCAGGCGCCATTTCGGTTACCTCATCCAGGAACAACGCTCCCCCCTCAGCCGCGCGGAACAGGCCTTGATACTCGGTCGTGGCGCCACTGAACGCGCCTCGCTTGTAGCCGAACAATTCGCTCTCGATCAGTTCACGCGGGAGCGCCGAGCAATTCACCGGGACGAACGGCGCCGTCCCGCTGTTGCTGAGTTCATGAATCGCCCGAGCCACCAGTTCCTTACCGGTACCGCTTTCACCGACAATCAGGACAGTTCCCCGGGAAGCGCCGGCGGCGCTGACGCGCTGAAAAACGTCGCGCATTGCCGGGCTCTGGCCGATGATGCCGTGGAAGTGCTGGCGGACGTGCGGGTCCGGCGCCAGGCGAGCGACCTCCCGCTCCAGCGCCTGGGTACGCGCCTGGGTACGCGCCTGAGTGGTGCCAAAATACGCTTCAGCCAGCACGATCATACGGCAGTGACTGAGCTTATCGAAAGTCATGAGAATGCTGATCCTGTCAGCGGAGGGGCCATCTGCCGTTGCGTCTTGCTGATCAAAGATGGCACTACAGCTTTCCTCAAAAAGGTGCAGCGAGGAAATCACCTCGCGGAAAGGAACCCCGCGCTCGACCAAGCGCTCGCCCGAGGCGCGCATATCCATCACGAACTGCTCCATATCTCCCTGGAGCAAGTGGTTGATCGTCTGGGTCAGATCGCGTCCGTAGAGGGCGTAAAATTCGCGCCGTGAGAGTGTCGCCGCTTCGCCGAGATGGATGGTATAGAGTTGATGCCAGCGGTCGAGTACTTCGCCATGACGGTCGCGCAACACCTGCAAGATGTCCCGCAGCCGTTCAATCTCCTCGTCCCAGAGGAGATGAAAATATTGCGGGCGCTTCACATCGAGAGTGGGAGGCATCGGGTTTTCCAGATCTCGCAAATTTCGTTTTTCACTAATGGTTACTCTCGGCTCCGGACGCCCGTACTTTCAGGTGGTAGATGTCCGAGGCCTCAGGCCCTTCAACAATTAACTACCCCAGTGCGCCACGACCGGCGCGAAAGTTGTGCTCCGGCTTACCGCGCCGCGCCGGTGGTTTCGTGAACGTTCACCCAATAGCGATCGACCTGTTCTTGAATCTGCCGGATAGCCGTCTCATTGCGGGTCGGCTCAAAGAGATGGCGGTAGCGTCCTTGCCCTTGCAAGTATTCTTCGACCGGTCGGTGCCGCCGGGGCACATAGGTATGAGTAACGACCCCGTCCACCGCTTCTTTGAGCGCGAAGATGCCGGTCTCTACCGCCAGACGGGCATAATCGCCGGTCTGTTCCGGATCGTAGAGCCAGCCGGTTGGGCACGGCGCGTGGGCGATAAAGAGTTTCGGTCCCCGCAGTTTCTTCGCCTTGAGAAACTTGTTGGTCAGGTCGATGGGAAAACGCGGAGACACCGTGGCGAGATACGCGGGACGATGCGCCCGCCAGATCTCGAACAGATCCTTCTTGCCGTGCTCGGTTCCGGCTCTAGCCTTTTCCCCCACAGGCGTGGTCGGGGTGCGCGCTCCGTATGGAGTGGCGCTCGACATTTGCATGCCGGTATTGCCGTAGGATTCGTTGTCGTAGCAGAAGTACCAGAAGTCGAGTCCGCGGAAGATCGCGCCTGAAGTGGCGGACAGCGCCATGTCATAGGTGCTGCCATCGCCGGCAACGACGACAACCTCAACATCGTCCTCGGCCGGCAGCTTGCCCCGGGCGATGAGCACATCGAGCGCATCGCGCACCCCCTGGGCGCCGGCTGCCGCGCTGGCCATGGTGGTGTACAACCACGAACCCTTGAATGGAGTGTAAGGAAAAGTAGCGAGCAGGGTGAAACAGCCGGCGGCGTTGACGAAGACCGTCTTGGGGCCGATGGCCTTGGCCGCCAGACGCAGGGCTTCGAGACCACCGCAGCCACCGCATACTGCCGTGCCGGGCAGGATGAATTCTTCACGGGCGATTTGTTTGAGGCTTTTGATCGCTTCCAGTTCCTGACTGGTGGGCGTGGTCATGCGGTCACCTCTTTTCCGGCAATCTTCAGCAGCGCGCGGGTGCGTTCCTGCTCCGATCGGGTGTAGAGCAAGCGCGGACTCACTATCCGTTCGCCGGCGGCGGCCCGTTCCAGGTCGTGCAACACGGCGTCAAACTCCGCCGCGGAAATGTCTTTACCCCCCAGGCCACCGATCACGCTCAACACCGGTGGTCGGTTTTTTTCCTGGTACAGAGCGGTGACGATTTCCGGATACGTAATGCCTCCTGATCCAGGTGCGAGGTTCTGGTCGATCACCGCCACCGCTTTGCGCCCCTTCAGCGCCGCCGCAATCGCCGCCGCGGGGAACGGCCGTAACACCCTCAGTCGCAAGAGCCCAGCCTTCACTCCCTGTGCGCGCCAGCGTTGTACCGCTGCCTTCCCCTTGCTGGCAAAAGCGTTGGACATTACCAGCACGTAGTCCGCATCATCGAGTTGAAATGTGTCGATCAGTCCATAGCGTCGGCCGAAGCGAGAGGCAAATTCTTCAGCGATGTCTTCATGGACTGTCAGCACGTTTTCCTGCGCCAGGTGTTGCTGGTAGCGAAAGTAGCTGTAGACTGCACCGCCCAGGACCGCTGCCCCCTGCGCCATGGGCTTGTCACCACGGATAAAGGCATGGTTAGGGCGATAGGGGGGTAGGAACTCCGCCACCTCGGTCGCCGCCGGCAGTGTCACCGGCTCGCGGGTGAACGACAACGTGAAGCCATCTAGATTAACGAGTACAGGGAGCATCACCCGTTGATCTTCCGCCAAACGGTAGGCCATGAGGATTGAGTCCACTACTTCTTGGCACGTCTCGCTATGAATCTGTACAAACCCGCTGTCTCGGGCGGCCAGGATGTCATTATGGTCGGCTTCGAGCGTAATAGGGGAAGCCAAGGCACGCGAAACGTTGACCAGCACCAGCGGCACGCGCCAACCGGCGATGGTGTAGAGCATCTCGAAGCCGTAGAGCAACCCCTGACTCGAAGTGGCAGTGAACACGCGCGCGCCGGCGGCTGCCGCGGCACCGGCGGCGGTCAGCATCGAGTGCTCGGAATCCATCGTCACGAAACGAGCTGGGATCTCCCCTTCGGCAGCCCACTGCGCCAACAGTTCGATAATCTCGGTCTGCGGGGTGATGGGAAAGGCAGGGATGTAATCCACGTCGGCCAGACGCGCTCCCCAGGCGGCGGCCGCGTTGCCGGTCAACAGTTTTCCCTGACTCATCGCTCCTCCTTCTCAGCGGTGAACGCGTGCGTGGGACACTCATGGACGCACAGCAAGCAGCCTTTGCACTCGTCGTAGTCCACTATCGGATACTCGTTCGCGTCTAATGAAATCGCCGCTTCCGGGCAACGGACAAAACAGATCCAGCAGCGGGTACATAGGTCCGGATGCAGCACCGGTCGGAACTGACGCCAGTTGCCGGTCTTGCGCTCCGGGCTATTCCCTACGGCGTAGATGCTCGGCACGGCCAGACGAGGAGGATCGAAAGTAACTTCGGCGAGCGGCTGCGCTGGCGTGAACGTCTCGTCGGCTCGCTCTTGCACCGGCGTCCAGGAATCCGCTAACGCGTAAGCGGCCTGCGCAAGTTGGAGGTTTACGGCCTTTTGCGGTTCAGCGAGATGAGTGGCAGCCAGTTCCTCGTCGAGACCGGCCAGCGCGTCTGCCAAAGTCAGTCCAACGAGCCGCGTGGCTATTACGCCCAGGGCGGTGCTGAGACTCGCCAGCGTCTGGGTTGACTGCAAAACCAGCGTGGTAAAATCCGCGACCAGCAAACGGGTGGTAGCACTCGTGATGGATCGCAAAGTGGTTTCGTCTTTGGTCGAATTGACGAGCACGGTACTGGCCCTATCACAACCCGCCAGGGGCTGGGCCGCCGGGTCAGAGAGCAGGCTATCGTCGGCAACGACGACCAGGTCAGGCTGAGTGATAGCTCCCCGCTCATGGATAGGTTCGCGGGCGATACGGGTGAAAGCCGCCATGGGAGCGCCGCGCCGCTCGGCTCCATACACCGGCGAATCCTGCACGACCAAGCCGGCGTGAAACGCTGCCGATCCCAGGATGCGGCTAGCAGTCTTCATCCCCTGGCCGCCACGGCCGTGAAAGCGAATGCGGAGCATAGTTTCTTTCCTAAGAGAGAAGGAGCGAGAAACATGCCAGGGACATGACTTCACAGATTCCGGGAAAATCCAATTTTCCGTTCCTAAATCTGCAATAGGACACCTTGAAGCATTCGCAGTTTTGCGAAAGAAGACTTTTGACAGGCGAGAGGTCATGAGTTTCTTTGCGGCATAAATTCTGCTGAGATACACAGCCAGGAAAGGAGAAGACTATGGCTAAGACTGTACGCGACATCATGATCGCTGAGGTTACCACTCTGCACCGCAACGATTCTCTGCAACTGGTCAAGGACATCATGACCCTGGGCCGGGTGCGCCACTTCCCAGTGATGGATGACGACAAGGTAGTGGGCGTAGTAAGTCAGCGAGATCTGTACAAGGCGTCACTGGGATCGGTCATGAAGTATGGGGAGAAGGCGCAGCGCTCCTTTTTGGAAGGGATAGTTGTCAAGGAGGTCATGAGCGACCCGCCGATCACCATCGCCCCGCATGCCTCGGTGCAAGAAGCCGCCCGCCTGATGATGGAGAAAAAGGTCGGCTGCTTGCCCGTGCTGGAAGGTGCGAAACTAGTGGGTATCGTGACGGAGACAGATATGCTCAAGCTGGTTGCAGAAATGTAAGCCCACTCTGCCCTTCCCCTGGGACCTCGGCCGTTCGTGCTTCGACGGGGCTCAGCAGGAACGGCCCTGAGGCAACTTGAACCCTTCTCCCGTTCGCCCTGAGCTTGTCGAAGGGGAACGGCGCGCCCTTAACAGACTGAATGAAAAACGACGCATTCCCATCCGAAAGGATTCTCCGTGAAAGTTTTGCTCCCGATCTTCTTCAGCATCTTCCTCGCCGAGTTGGGAGATAAAACTCAACTGGCGACCCTCTTGTTTGCGACGAACCAAGACCTGAGCCGTCTGAGTGTCTTCGCCGCCTCTTCCGCAGCGCTGACGTTGAGTAGCCTGCTAGCCGTGTTGGTCGGCGGGCAGCTCACCCGCCTCGTTTCTCCTGTCACCTTGCATCTCGCCGCCGGCTTCGGCTTCATCGTTATCGGTCTGTGGATGCTCCTGGGGCTGCGAGCCTAAAGGCGACGAATCATGCTGAAGCGAATCCCGACAAGGTCAGCGGTTTGTAAGCAACACGAGACATACTCAGCGCTCCTTCCTGAAAGGAATTTTTCAAAATTCTCAGTGGAGAATAATTATCCATAGCTGAGAAGATCTTCTATTCTTGTCTGCACCAGGGCTGCTCTCTTAATTCTAGAGAATTCTTCTCTCTAGGGAAGTAAGGTCACGTACGGCTTTGGGGCGTAAAGCCCTGCCGTTCGGTCACGCGCAAACCGTCGGTAGAACCAGCGCTTCACTCCTTCCACGGCTGCCAAATATACCACCAGCATACCTGTCAAGATCAGAAAAAATTTTGCTGGCGGAGGAACAAACCCGAGATGGGCTCCTAAGGGCGTGATCGGCAAGACGATCGCCACCGCCACTACTATCAGTGAGGTCACCGCCAACACCAGGCTCGGACGGCTCCGCAGCGGATTCCCACGCGTGCGGATGATGAAGATGACCAGCACCTGCGTAGCCAGGGATTCGATGAACCAGCCGGTGTGAAACAACACCTCGTCCGCGTGCAGAATGTGGAGCAAGACGAAGAAAGTCAAAAAGTCAAAGAGCGAGCTGACCGGCCCCACTACCATCATGAAGTTGCGGATGAAGCTCATATCCCAGTGACGTGGGCGGTTCAGATACTCGGCGTCCACGCTATCCAAGGGGATGGGAATCTCTGAAATATCGTAGAGAAAGTTGTTGAGCAGGATCTGCATAGGCAGCATGGGCAGAAAGGGCAGCATGAGGGAGGCACCGGCCATGCTGAACATGTTGCCGAAATTCGAGCTAGTGCCCATCATGATGTACTTCATGATGTTGCTAAACGTGCGCCGTCCCTCCAGAACGCCGTCGTGCAGAACACCCAGGTCGGGCTCCAGCAGGATCAGGGCCGCGGCCTCTTTGGCCACGTCCACGGCACTATCGACGGACAGGCCAACATCAGCAGAGTGCAAAGATGGGGCATCATTGATACCGTCACCTAAATACCCCACCACGTGTCCACGCTGCTTGAGGGCGAGAATAATGCGATTCTTCTGCACTGGGGTAACGCGGCAGAACAGATTCACCGCTTCGACTCGCGCTTGCAGCGCCTGATCATCCATTTGGGTGATCTCGGCTCCAGTCAACACTCCGGTTATGGGGAGACCGATTCGTGCGCACACATATTGAGTCACGAGTTCGTTGTCACCGGTCACCACCTTGACCGTGACGCCGCTCTCCGCCAGATCCTTGAGTACCGGCGCGGCACTCGCCTTGGGAGGATCGAGAAAAGCGGCGAAACCGGCGAAGACCAGTTCGGTCTCGTCATCAACGATGGCGTGGCCATGCGCTTTGTCCACCTGCCGCCAGGCAATGCCCAGGACGCGAAAACCGTCTCGCCCCAAGGCCTCAAACTGGGTCTGAATGTGTTGCGTCGCCGGATCGTCTGCGGGGTGTAGATCGTCCGCTCCATTGCCCTCATAGTGCGTGGACAGGCGCAGAATGTCTTCCAGTGCGCCTTTGACGACCAGTAGCCGGACCTTCTCGTTATCCACCAACACGGAGACCCGCCGTCGCTCGAAGTCAAAGGGCACCTCGTCAATCTTCCGCCAGCCGCGCACGTCCACTTCGTCGCGATGCTGGAGAATGGCATCATCCAGGGGGCTCTTCAGGCCGGTCTCGAAATAACTATTGAGATACGCCAACTCCAACACTCGCTGGCTGTCCCGTCCCAAAGCGTCCAGGTGTCGCTCTAGCCGGATGCGTGCTTCGGTCAGCGTCCCCGTCTTGTCGGTGCACAGGACATCCATACTGCCAAGGTCATGGATGGCAGGCAGATGCTTGACGATCACCTTCTTCTCCGCCATGCGCAGGGCGCCACGCGCCAGCGTCACGGACACCACCATGGGCAGCAGTTCTGGAGTTAACCCAACCGCCAGCGCCACGGCAAAAAGAAAGGACTCCAGCCAGGGCCGCTGAAAGTACGCGTTGATGAGCAAAACAAAGAGCACCAGCAACAGCGTCAGACGCATGATAAACAGGCCAAAGTCATGCGTGCCGTGCTCAAAGGCAGTGAGCGGAGCTTTACTACTCAACGTCTCGGCAATCTCTCCCAGGGTAGTGTTAGTCCCCGTACGACACACGAGCATCCGGGCCGTACCGCTAATGACCGAGGTTCCCATAAACACCGCATTGGGAGCGCTACCCACGGCCGTTTCCTGCCCGTCAACGTCGCCTGGGTGCTTTTCTACCGGGTAAGGTTCGCCGGTCAGCAGCGCCTGGTTGACGAAAAAATCTTTCGCCTCCAACAGCCGTCCGTCAACAGGTACCAAGTCACCGGCTGACAGCAGGACGACATCACCAGGAACCAATACACTGACCGGCACTTCTTGCACTTTTCCATCACGCAGCACCGACACTCTGATCGCTACCGACTGCTTGAGCCGTTCCGCCGCCTGTCCGGCGCGGTGTTCCTGAACAAAGTCCAGGGTCACGCTCACGAGCACGATCGCACTGATGATGAGGAAGCTGGTGACTTCGCCAGTGAGGGCAGAGATGCCGCTGGCGGCCAAAAGCAGGATGACTAGGGGATTGCGGAAGCGAGAAAGGAATTCCAGGAGCAGCGCTCGTTGACGGTGGGTGGTGAAGACGTTGGGCCCATACTGAGCCAGGCGCGTGGCCGCTGCCTCACTGCTGAGCCCTTCCGGGCCACAACTGAGTTGGGCAAGTACGGTAGCAAGGGAGGGGCGCCAGAAGGAGGAGTTCATGCCAAATCTATCACACAAGAGCCTATGACGCGGGGGGAAGATTCCGCAAGTACGTCAGGATTTGTCGCACCTGCTCGGCATTGAGTTCTCCAGCGAAGTGGGGCATGCCAACGCGGTTTTCCTTGAGCATGTGTCGGACCCACACGCGGAGATGCTCGTCGGTGTGCGTCTGCATATAGGCCTGGTCAAAGGCAGGGGGTTGTTCTTCTTGGCCGAGGGGAGTGCCAAATGCCTCCTGAAAGGCCAACGCCGGTGGGCGGCCTTCCGACCCATGGCAGCTTGTGCAGAAACGATCATAGAATTCGTAGCCGGGCGAAAGAACGCGCAGGAAGGCGACGACTGCGCGCACATCTTCCGCCTTGAGTACGTCTTTGGTACCGGGCATGGCGCCCTTCCCTTCCGAGAGGATGCGGAACAAGTCCTCGTCGTTGACCTGGCTTTGGTAAGGAGGGGAGCTGAGATCACGTGGAGGAGCAGGCAGCGCTGACGCCATCGGCCCATCTCCACGGCCATAAACACCATGGCAGGAAACACAGAGAGAGTCATACACATCCTCTCCTGCGTGGACCTTATCCCACGTAATGGTTGGCAGCCGCCGGAGATGGACTAAGAGGGCGGTCACCTCGGCCTCGGTGTTGGGCACCGCCGCGGGAGCGAAGGGAACTTTCAGGTCCTTGCCCAGCAGAATACGGGCAACTAACTCGGCTTCGGTGTGCTGGGTAAACAGCTCTGGCCGTCGCAGAGAAGGAGGGGTGATCTCCAACTGTTGCGCGACCGGTCCATTGCCCCGCCCCTCCCAACCGTGGCAGCCGGCACAGTGGCGGATATAAGACACCTCACCCTGAGTGAATTTCTGCAAGGGCGGAGCCGTAGGGGTCACAACCGACTGATCAGCCGGGAGCTGGACGGCTGGTCCTATTCCTGGATGCGAGGGGAGCGCTCCGCGAGCACACCCGGTCACCAACACCAATACCGACACCACACGCCACATGAGACCTCCTCTTAGAGAGAGCAAACGATTTGCACTGTTCGTGTGTTATTTTTCCTGGATCGATTGCAGATAATAGACAAGCGAGAGAATCCTTCCTCTGACTCCCATGTGATATTCCTCGCTGGCGCCTCTTTCCAAGCGAAACCGCTCTCCCCAGATCGGCATCTCGCGGGTTCCATGCCCCCGGATGGGCGCTTCGGCAGCGCCACTAATCTTCTCGTAGGTGCGCCAGAAGAGGAACACCCCGCCATGGTTTTTGCTCATCTGGGTAAGATCTGCCGGTTTGACATTCAGGGTGCTCGCCGACGGGCCATCGCCTTTACCCTCCACCCCGTGGCAGGTCGCGCAGGAGCGTTGAAACTCGCGTTTCCCTGCCTCGATGACTTCTTGCTCCTGGGCCAGTCCATTGCCTGGTTTCACGCCAAGGAGGGTCATCGCCATCAGCCCAACAATAAGCACTGCACGGATACTGGTCCTGCACTCAGCCATACCTCGCTCCTCTCTTCGTGGAAAAATCCTTCACGACATGGTTAGATCCAGTAGCCTCCCACAAGAAGGATAATTACCTTTGTGATATCCACTCCTCTTCTCCCTTGCTCGCGACCACCGTTCAAAGTGGAGCGTTTACTCCACGGTTGCTGATTTTTCTCGTGCAGGTGTACGTCCATATCATAGCGACCACTGCCGGAACAACGCCCAACCCAATGAAGATGAGATCCCCTGGCAAACGCAGCCACTCAATAATCCGCACAATCCTCTCATTTAAAAACTCGGGCCCCCGGGCATGCCAATAGCCGTTTTCCACCACGTCGAGAAATTGCAGCACTCCGCCCGGGAACAGGTTGGTTACCACCATCAGCCCCAAACCGACATTTAACCCCCAGAAAGAGAGCCGGATAGCCTTTTCCACACGCCCCCATTCTTCCTCCGCTATCACTTGCCTGATGGCAAACACCAGAAGCGCAAGAGCCAGCATGCCAAAGACGCCCATCATCGCGGGATGACCATGGTTGGGCGTCAGGAGTGTCCCGACCTCAAAGTAACTGACGATAGGCAGGTTGATGAGAAACCCAAAGATGCCGGCGCCGACGAAATTCCAAAATCCGACGGCCATGAGGAAATAAAAGGTCCACTGGTGGGGAACGGAAATTTTCCTGTCACAAATATCACATTGTCCTTGGGTCAGTTTTATGAAGTCCCAGGCGTCCAGAGTAAGCAGCGTCAGTGGCACAACCTCCAGGGCGGAAAATAGTGCCCCCAAAGCCATGGTCATCTGTGATTGTCCCGTCCAATACCAATGGTGCCCCGTCCCAATGATGCCGCCCCCCAGGTAGAGAAGCGCATCCAGGTACACGACCCTGACTGCAGTGAGGCGGGAAACAATGCCGAGCAGGTAGAAGATAATGGCCACCATCAGGGTCACAAAAAGTTCAAAGAACCCTTCCACCCAGAGATGGATGATCCAAAACCGCCAGGTATCCACCACGGAGAAATGACTCGTGCTGGTGAAAAACATGGCCGGGAGATAGAAAAGGGGGATCGCGATGGCCGCATACAAAAACAGTGAGGCAATTTCACGACGCTCTGGATCTCTTCGTGCAGGCGCAATCCCTCTGAAGAGCAGGATGACCCATATCCCCAGCCCGACGGCAAGTAGTACCTGCCAGGCGCGCCCCAGGTCAAGATATTCCCACCCTTGATGTCCAAACCAAAACCAGTATCTGCCGAGGAGTTGATTGACGCCAAGGGCTTCGCCCAAGAGGCTCCCAGCGACGACCACGACCAATGCGCTGAACAGGAGGTTGACGCCTGTCACCTGACCTCGAGGTTCCCTTCCTCCCACGGCGGGTGCAAGAAACAATCCGCCGGCAACATACGCGGTTGCGATCCAGAAGATGGCCAGCTGCAGATGCCAGGTGCGGAGGATGTGGCTCGGGAAGAAGCGGGATAAATCAACGCCATAAAAGCCCCCCGGATCGGCACGGTAGTGGGCGATTCCTCCACCAACCAGCGCCTGGGCCAAAAAAAGCACCACCACAAGAACAAAGTATTTAATGGTGGCTTGCTGGCTTGCTGTCGTTATCCCCGGAAGCAGTTGGGGGTGGATATGGCCAGTCTTGCCCTTCCAGCCGAGGTAGTCAAACCTGCCAAAGGCGAACAACGCCAGAGCCGTTCCGCCAAGCAGCGCGATAAGACTGAGCGCACTCCAAAGAAAAGCATTACTGGTTGGTATATTGCCAACTAGAGGATCGTAGGGAAAATTATTCGTGTAGGAGTATGGTTTGCCTGGACGATTGGCAACGGCAGCCCAGGCTGTCCAGGCAAAAAACGCCGTCAGTTGTTGCAGTTCCTCTGGATCCTTGATGTACGCGACGGGCAAGCCAGCGTTGTTAATTGGTTGGGAAAAGTAGGTTGCCCACCTCGCGATTTGTTTCCGATATGAGGCGATTTCAGGTTCCGTGAAGAGCAGCGTCTGCGTGTAAGGGTCATAGCGATTCTGTTTCAGTAGTTGTTGGACCTCCGCGTCTACGGCGTTTCGTTCTGCCCCGGTGAGCCCTGCCAAACCACAGCCGTAGCGCCGTTGCGCAACCATCTCCGCAGCATCGACGGCAAGGGTATGGAGATAGGCTGCGGAAAAATCCGGCCCCAGGTACGCCCCGTGTCCCCAAATGGTCCCGTTTTCCATCAATCCATACTTCAGGAACACCTGCTGTCCCGCGAGGATATGTTCTCGAGTGAAG
>JBGPOI010000089.1:0-12994 GCA_041487975.1 Binatia bacterium
ACCATGCCGCTGGATGATTGCTCTGCTGGGCATCGTACTGTGGGCGTGCAGCCCTCGTGCCGGGAGTGACTGCATCAAGCTGACGCCGACCTCGCGTGGTTGTTCCAGTCCGCAGCAGTTTGCCGAACCACCACCTCCGGCCCCGAGTCCGGTTGCTTCTCCGGCTTCTTCGTCTTGGACACTTACGACCGCGGAACGACCGGTTCCAGCCAACGCTCCACTCAGCGAGACGGTGTGGACAGTTTCCCGCCCACCTTATGGGCAGTACGACTTTATCGCGTTGCGACGCATCGTGTCCGGGGCAGCAGGGCAGGGCGCCGCGACCCGCTCGGTATTTCTGTTCCTCCCCGGACCGCATCTGCACGGCGAGATCATCATCCCGGATGAACGCTATGATCTCCGCCTTTATTTAGCCAAGCGTGGCATCGAAACCTGGACCCTGGATTATCGTACACATTTCATCCCGCGCGAGCAGATTTACGACTCGAACTTTATGCAACCCTGGACGGTAGAGGCGTTTGTCGAGGATGTTGCCTCAGCAGCACACTTTGTGCGGGAAATCAGCGGGACGCAAGAGATCTTTGTCGGCGGCTTTGGTCACGGGGCCACCTTTGCCGCGCTGTATGCCGCCCGCGACGCGCGTGAGGACCTCTTGGGAATAGTGCTCTTAGATGGCTACGTGCTGGATCCGCCGGAGGTTGATCCGCTGTATCATGCGCGCACTCCAACCCCGAACTGGTTTGCCGATGATGTGGAAGGCCGGTACATGCCCTACAAGCGCTGGATGAAGGTCCTGCAAGATATCATCGACGACCCGGCTGGCCCGGACTTTTTGCCGGTGCCGGTGTTTGACAACCGGGCCGAGGCCTTGACTCACTTCCTCTACGTGAACGCCAATTTTGGCGCGCAGGGAGGGCTGTCGAACGCTAAGGGCGGCTATGCCGACGTCACGGTTCTGGCTCGCGTCTTGCAGCAGCAGGACCGCTACTGGCCACGGGTACAAAACCACGGCGGCTTCGACTTCAAGCGTCACCTGGCCGGTGCGCAGTTCGACTATGAAACGGCCCTGACCGTAATGACCGTGCCGATCCTGGCTTTTGCCAACGGGAACATCGATAAGGCCGGGGTGCCGTGGGCAGAACGCGTTGAGTATACGGCTCGGGCGACGAGAACAACCGATGTGCAATACCGGGTGCTGGAGAACTGGGGGCATCTCGATGTGTTGTTCGGCACCGGCGCCGCTCAGGAAGTGTTCCTGCCAGTAGCCGAATGGATCGCGCGACACCGCCTGAGCGCCCGAGCGAGCGGTTAGCTCCTGTCCGTTCAGTCTGCTGCGCATTTTTCCTACACCGAAGACCTGCTGCATGCGGGGAAATGTCTACATGGTGGTAGTCGGCAAGCAGGAATTTTGCCGCAAATCCACCATCATCTTTCTTCTCTGTTCCTGGCACGCCCGTTGCTAATCTCCTGGCGAACAGGAGAAATCTGTATGTACGCAAGACTGGGTATTACCTGTCAACCGAAACCGTTTCAACTTCTCACCCGAGCGCCCTTCCTTTTTGACCCGGGAGCAGTTCATCCAGACATCTTTTTCGGCTCTCCGGTGAGTCCGTGCTCACTACGCGGGGAGTTTGCTCTCATGTATGCGGTGCTCGAGGATGCAATCCGATGTTTTCGCGATCAGTTCGTCTCGGAGGGACGGCACGCTCAACGTCTAGGGAGGGAAGCCGAAGAGTGGTTCTGCAACGAAGATCAGCGCTGGCCATTTTCCTTTGTAAACATTTGCGCGGTGCTGGGGCTCGATCCTGCATACATTCGCTTGGGGATTGAGCGCTGGCGCCAACGTCCGCCGACACGGTTACGAAAGGAGCGGTGGCGGGCGGTGGCATCGGGTCGTCGGCCTCTGCGGAGCGCGGCCTAAACCGGCGACGATAGGATAGGCCGAGATACGAGACCTTCCCTCCACTACGGTGCCCAGCCTCATCTCTTGCGTGGTCATCTCCAGACTGTAAGAAAAATCCTACAGTGGTGTAGGGAAATACTTACAGCGAAAGAACTCGATAAGAGAAATTGCTGATAATTTCAGGGCAATTTCACATGCGCGCTTTTTTTTCTGGCGGCACGGCTGTTGCTTAATATAAGAGTTATGGCACTAACGCATTGTAACGGTGAGAGTCCTCCCACGGTTTTGGTCGTGGACGATAACCCCGACATGGTGGACATTCAGGTCCAGTTTTTATCCAGGGCCGGCATAGTGGCGGTGACCGCCTACAGTGGCCAGCAGTGCCTGGAGAAGGTGAGCCAAGGGACGATAGACGCCATTGTCCTTGACGTGATGATGCCGGGAATGGATGGTCTGGAGGTCTGTGCGGTATTGAAAAAGATGGCCTCTGCCTGCTCCATTCCCATCATTCTTCTGACGGCGAAAGACGATCTGGACACCCATCTCACAGCGATGAGGTTGGGGGTGAGTGAGTTTATAGTGAAGCCAGCCAGAATCCAGGATCTTGTTGCTCGCCTTCAGGTCCACCTGGAGTGCAGCCGAAAAGCTCGTGAGATGGAGCGTGTGCTGGCCTACGAAGTCCTGGAGGGCGCGACCCCTTACCAATACTCTGCGGTAGCGGAAGAGGGATGAAAAGACGGAAGGATGCCACGCTGGGGAAGTCGCGAACGCGACGGGCAACCTTCCCTTGACGGTCCTCCGTTACCGTCGTGCGATTCGTGGACATTAGAGGAGCCGCACTACTTCTCCTCTCTTTATCTGGGTGCGTGAGCCCTCCCAACCTCCAGGTTCCCCCGCCAGCTTTGTCTCCTGCAAGAGAGGCGCAGGAAAAAGCTCAAACACTGGATTCCCCCCACGGCTCGTCAGGTACCTTTTACACTACCCTCGCAGAAGTTCTTAAGCAGCCGGCGCTTTTTGACGGCCAGAGAGTGCGGCTCAGGGGTAGAATCGCTCATCCGGGGGCTGCCACTTTCAACTTGACCGACGGCGCCGGCAATACGGTGAAAATCGTGACAGCGGAGCCGATCATGGTCCGGGAAGGCACGGAAGTCGTGGTTACTGGGAGGCTGGTTTCTTCGCGCCCGTCCGTTTCTTCCCCCGTATCGGTAGAGGTCAGAAATTCACACGTTGTGTCTATGCCCCCGGGTGAAAAAGTCCCTGCTCAGCCTGGCACGTCGTTGCGTTCGGAGCGGTCTCCCTCTTCCCCGCCAGCCGCACTGCCGGTGCCTCGGCGACCCACGGACAAGGATGAAGGCAGGATTTTTTAGTTTTTGCCTGGGGCTGTGCTGTAGGCTGGGTCCCACAGTGGTGGTGTAGGGAAATATCGTCACTCAGGTGACTACCGACGCAAGATTCCCGCGTGAATTCGTTCTTTCCCTTGAGTGTGTGTTTTTGGCGCGCTCTTTGCTTTTCTTCTTAGTGCGGCAGCAATCTCTCTTGCCGGAGGGGAATAACAATGGCGAAAAATTCCCAACAAGCATACAGAAACGGCTACGTGGATGGTCTGCGTATGGCCAAGAAGATGAAATGGCATGGAACCTTCCTGGGCAATCTCTTGATAGGTTCCAGTTACCGGCCGGATAGAGAGTACCGGGAGGAGTACGACGAGGGATTCCGACAAGCCATGGAAGACACTTCCGCGGTGGAATGGACTCCTCCAGAATAGGCTGAGAGTCGGTGGTGAACTGACGGGAAGAACGTTTTCTTCACAGCGGAGGGATCGTGCGATGACGCAGGTGAAAGCGCGGGCGCGGGGAGCACTAGTGACGTTGCTGATCCTCTTGGCAGGATGCTCACAGCCGCTGAGTACCCGAGAAAAGGGTACGTTACTGGGAGGAGGCATAGGTGCGGCTAGTGGCGCGATCATCGGTAGCGCAGTCGGCCATCCAGGTGCTGGCGCGGCAATCGGTGGAGCTATGGGTGCCTTGAGTGGTGGTCTGATCGGGGACCAACTCCAGGGGCAGGAGAATAGAGCGGCCTACCAGCAGAGCCGGATCAATCGGCAAAGTCGCGAGCTCCAGCGGCAGCGGCGGGACATCGAGCAGCTCAAGCGTAGATCAAATAGTGACGACGAAGAGTATTAAAGGTGCCTTACAAGACCGCTTAAGGAGTGACCTCGGGACGCTGCAGGGGTCAGGGGAGCGGTGAGTCAGGAGGAAAGATGAAACGCACGAGCCTTGGCGCCGTACTGATTGCGGTCGCGCTGGCAAGCTGGGTAGGCAAGGGTATCACTTTTCGCGATCAATTTACCGGTGCTGGCGTCGCTTTAGGAGCGGGGACGGGAGCGATCATTGGCGCGGCCGCCGGCAATGCTATGGCCGGCGCGGCGATTGGCGGCCCGATCGGGATGATCGCTGGTTATCTCATTGGAGATAGTCTGCGCAGGGCGCAGGAGCGCGATGTGGTGAAGAGAGGACAGGGTGGATCTTCTGGCGCAGCGGACAGCAAAAATGCAGAGGTAGCGCAGAGATGAGACCAGTATCGGCGTTGATTGAGGAACTACGGGGAACTCTTCCAAGCGGGACGGAACAGACCAGGCAACGGATAAAGTTGCTCTTGCCCCGTCTGCCTGCCCTCCTTGCTTTTGTGCTCTTGGCGCTTGCTGCGGGTTGGGCAGGCGGGAGGTGGGCGATGCGACCCTCTTCCCAGAGAGAGGTCTCGCCAATCCCCACGGAGGCCTCTGAGGTTTCGCTACCTTCCAAGAATGTCTCCGCGTCGTCAACAATTAGTGAGGTCGCGAAGCCGAGGGCTCCACAAGAAGGGGTCTCACCGACCTCCACAGGGGCTACTGTCGGCCAGGAGGAGCGTCGTTCAGGGGGAAAAGTTTATCTCGGAATTCGGGGGAAAGCGCTTCACCAAGGCGAGGTGAGCGGAGTCAAGGTCTCGGCAGTCTTCCCAGGCTCCCCAGCGGCAAAGGCAGGATTGCGCTCTGATCGCGATCCGGCTCCTGCCTATTTGCGGCGCGCAAGCGGGGGTACTGGACATATCATTGTAGGGGCGAACGGGCGGGCTATCCGTTCAGAGGAGGATATGAGCTGGCTATTGGCCCTCAGTTCTCCCGGCAGTGTAGTAAAATTTCTCGTTACCTCTGACGATGGCAATTTTTATGAAGTGATTCCGGTGACCTTAGGAGATGCTGCGGAGACCGCTAAGGTGGAAGCCTCGGCTGAGGAAAGAATCCGGAACCCGTCTCCGCCGGGAGAAGCACCTGAAAAAGAAATTGAAGGAGAGATCTTTCGGGCTGTGAACCAAGCTCGGGGGGAGAAAGGTCTGCCCCTCTTGCAGGAGAATCCACAACTGCAGGAGGTGGCCCGTCGCCATAGCGAAGATATGGCAACACGGCATTTCTTCGGACACCTCAATCCAGATGGCCGCGATGTGGTGGATCGGTTACGAGCACAGGGTATCGCAGACTTCACCGCTGCCGGGGAGAACATCTTTAGCGGGAAGAAAGTGACTGACCCGGCACCAATGGCTGTGCGTGAGTGGCTCAACAACCCCAGCCATCGCAGGAACCTGCTCAATCCTCGCTATACTGCAGGCGGTGTAGGAATTTCCCAAGGGGAGAAGGAAACGATCTATGTGACTCAGGTTTATCTCGAACGCTAAAGACGAAGACAGAGAAAGAGAGGTACAATTATGATCCCGTATATTATTGCGAGAAGGACTCCTTTCCTAGTTCTTGGTATACCCTTCGTACTGAGTCTCCAGGGATGCCTGGCGACCCAGGGATGGGTGACAGAACAGATCAACCCATTGGCAGAGCGCGTGTCGGCAGTGGAAACACACCTCGGCCAGACTGACGCCAAAGCGGACGAAGCTCTTGATCGCCTGGACCACTTGCGATTGGAGAAACGATTCGTACTGGATCTCAAGGAGGGAGCAAATTTCGCCTTGAACTCTGAGGCTTTGACGGTTGATGTGAGAAGACAGATCGATGGTTTTCTCAGTGACCTCAAGGAGACGGACGACGCGGTATTCCTCGTTGCCGGTCATACCGACAGCACGGGACCTGATGGGCATAACTACGAACTCGGACAGAAGAGGGCAGCCAGTGTGGCGCGGTATCTCATTACTCACGACGGGATTGACCCACTCCGGGTGACTGCGGTGTCGTATGGAGAAAACTCCCCGCTAGCGGACAATGCTACCGCGGCGGGACGGCGGAAAAACCGACGCGTCGAGATTCTTGTCTATAAAGAGGCTATCCGTAGCTCTGCAGGGAAGGCTGCCCCGCGCACTGAGGCGGAAGGACAAGCCAAAAGAGTCTCCGCTGCCTTTGTCAGAGGGGAATAAGGTCCTTTATGATGAAGAGGTAGCAGGAAGAGAGAAGGTCTCGCCTTTCTTTTCCCGCGCCTCTTTTTAGAGAGGCTGGCCCTCTTTTTTACCCCTTTCTTTTCTCCGGGGGTGAGTTTGCATAACAGCGGGGTTTACGTCACACTAGAGAAAAATATCTTTTACAGAACAACGGCGCATGCGTCTGACGATTTTCTGGCGGGCTATTCTCGCGCAACTCTCTCTTATTGTCCTTATCCTTGCCGTGAGCCTCTACTCCCTCTCGCAACTGAACCGACTTACCAGCCTCAGCACCGACATCCTGGCGACGGACTCCACGTGCATCGAGGAAGAAAAACGACTTCTCAAGATCTTCCTGGCGCAGATGCGCAATGCTGAGAAGTACCTCCTCTTGCGCGATAAAGCCTTCTACCGCCACTTCACCGAGGGAGACAGCGATTTCGACGGCGCCCTGGAGAAGATCTCCGCTCTGATTGACACGGCGCAAGAGAGAGAACTGATGGAGCAGATTCGCGACCTGCACGAGCGCTACACCACCGGCCTGACTCCTCCTCCTGCCAGGAATAGCACCTGGAATAAAGAGAAGGGCGAGATTAGTAACGGAGTTACAGAGGGGATCAATGCTCTGATCCGTCTGCGCGAGGAGGCCATTGCCGACAAGACCGCGACAGCGCGCGACCAGGCGGCGCGTGCGGCCAGGGTGATGGGCTGGCTCACGTTGGGGGGACTCAGCGCTGCCGTGCTTCTGGCTTACTTTCATGCCCGTAGCGTCAGCCAGCCACTGAAAAGACTAGCGCAAGAACTCCGGCATGTGGGTAAAGGCGAGTTTCGTCGCTCGGTTGACCTGCGCGCTCCCAGAGAAGTCGGCGAACTGGCCCATGCCTTTAACTGGATGGCGGGCAGGTTGGCAGAACTCGATGAGATGAAAGCTGATTTCATCGCCCACGTGTCGCATGATCTGCGTACTCCGCTCACTGCCATTCAAGAGGGCACGGCCCTGCTTCTGGAGGAGATTCCTGGACGGGTTACCGCTCCCCAGCGAGAAGTCCTAGAGGTCGTCCGGAATCATAGTGAGCGGCTCTTTCGCAGCATCTCGTCAGTCTTGGACCTCTCCAAAATGGAAGCAGGGATGATGGAGTATGTACGTGTGCCGACGGATCTCGCTCCGTTGATCGACAGAAGTGTAGAAACGGTACGACTCAGCGCGCAAAAGAAGCAAGTGCAGCTGGAGACAACCTGTGACCCTTCTCTTCCCCTCCTCTCCCTTGATGAGGGAAGGCTCCAACAGGTCCTCGACAACCTCTTGGGCAACGCCGTGAAATTTACGCGGGAAGGGGGTGCGATCAGCATATCGGCTTCCCTTGCCGGTGCTGGAAACGGTCAGGGAAGGCGGGTGGAAGTGCGGGTTGCCGACTCGGGGGTGGGGATTCCGACGGACGAAGTGGAAAGGATCTTCGAGCGATTCTACCAGAGTCCCTCTCATAAAGGAGAACCGTCACGCGGAACCGGTCTGGGGCTAGCTATTGCTCGACACGTCGTTGAAGCGCACGGCGGTAGGATCTGGGTAGAGAATCGAGAAGGGCAAGGCTCCACTTTTGTTTTTATATTACCGGTCAACGAGAATGGTCAGGAAGAAAAGAAGGAAGAAGTGAGCACGCGTGCTGCGCAGCCGGGGGCAAGCAATGCCCTCTAGAGTGGTGTTCTCTCGTCTTCGCGCCAGTATGAGGGTGGCGCTCTTTCTTACGCTGCTGTCTGTCGGCTGCTCCCCTGCTCATCTCCCGCCGGTCCAACCGCCCCCGCCGCCGATTTTTCCTCCGCAACGAGTCATGGAGAATAACAACTATGACGAGTTTCTGGCCGACAATGAACGAGCACTGCAGGGATGTGAGGGAAGAACAGAATGTGATGTTGTGCTTTTTAACCTCGGCTTTATGTACGCGTATTCTCAGAGTCCTTACCGCAATTCCGCCAAGGCATTGCAGTACTTTTCCGAGCTGGCGAAAAAGTATCCACAGAGCCCCTGGGCTTTTCAGGGGCGTGCCTGGACTGCGCTTCTCAATGAGAACCTTGCCCTAGAGGAAAAACAGCGCCAACTGCAGGGCAACCTCCGCAGTAGGGAGACGACGGTCCGCAACCTGCGGGAACGATTGAATCGCTCGCGAGATATCGACGTCGAGATGGAAAAGAAAGAGCGAGAGCTTTTGCGCTAGGGCAGATGGAAGAACGGAAAATTTGACGATGGCGAGCGCAAAAATCCTTGTGGTGGACGATGATCCGGGACTTCGCACCTTAATGAAAGTACGGCTCGAAGCGGCGGGCTACCGCGTGACACTGGCGGAGGGGGGAGCGGAGGCGTTGGCGCGAGCGGCGGAAGAAGTCTATGAACTTGCGATCGTGGATCTCAAAATGGAAAGGATGGACGGCATTACCCTATTAGAGAAACTGCTGGGCGTTCACCCGACCCTTCCTGTCATCATTCTGACCGCCCACGGCACGATTGCCAGTGCCGTGGAGGCCACCAAGAAAGGTGCGTATGACTACCTCACCAAGCCCTTCGATCCCAAAGACCTCCTCCACCGCTTGGAGAAGGCTCTGGAGGTTCGCCGACTGAAGGGTGAGGTGGAGCGACTCCGGACTTTGGTGCAGGAGCGCTACCATTTTGACAATATCATTACTTCCAGCGAAAAGATGCAACAGATTCTGCGCCAGGTGGCGCAGCTCGCGGTCACGGATTCCACCGTGTGTCTTTACGGAGAGAGCGGCACGGGCAAGGAACTGATCGCGCGCGGCATCCATGTCGCGAGTCGGCGAGCGTCTGGCCCGTTTGTGGCGATTAGCTGCGGGGCGATTCCTGAAGGGCTGTTAGAAAACGAATTGTTCGGCCACATCAAGGGGGCGTACACTGGTGCGGACCGGACCAAGAGCGGACTGCTGCAGCAGGCAGATGGAGGAACGCTGTTCCTGGATGAGATCGGCGAGCTTCCTCTGCCCCTCCAGGTCACGTTTCTCCGGGTCTTGCAAGAGCGAGAGTTTTACCCTGTAGGAGCGAGCCAGCCTACCAGAGTGGATATCCGGCTGGTGGTTGCGACGAACCAGGATCTGGCAAGGGCGGTTGCCGGAGGGAGGTTCCGTGAAGATCTTTACTACCGTATCCATGTCGTTCCCGTCTTCCTGCCACCGCTGCGCGAGCGGTCCGAGGATATTCCGCTGCTCGCGCAGCACTTTTTGCAACAGTTGAGCCACAAGATGGGTAAGGAAGTCCAGGGTTTTGCTCCGGAAGCGTTACAACGATTGATGCTGTACGACTGGCCCGGCAACGTGCGGGAACTGGCCAACGTGGTGGAGAGGGCTGTTGTACTCTTTACCCACGGCACTATTACTTCTGACCTCCTGCTCTTGGGAAACAAAGAGATTCAGAGCCCCCGTTGCGAACCCCTCAAGTTGAAAGAAGCACGGGAGCAGTTCGAAAGGGCTTACCTGGTTCAGGTTCTCACTGCGGCCAAAGGGAATGTCTCACGAGCGGCGGAACAGGCTGGAAAGGACCGGGCCGAATTTTATAAGCTCCTCCGCAAGTATGCCTTAGACCCTGCGACGTTTAAGAGTGAAAAGATCGCGGGGTAATCCGCCTCACTATCTTCGTCATGGCCTTCGCCAGGCTTGCGGCGCGGAGGGCTTGCCTATAGAATCCTGCGCGATCCTTAATAGACCGAACAGTATCATATAGAGACTGGGCATTCGCTCAGGCAGCTACCAGCGCGCTGCCAGGAAAGGGGAACTATGGCCGGAGGGAGCCTGCTCGCGGGTTATAAGGTCCTGGACTTTACGCAAATCGTTGCTGGTCCCACTACCACTAAGCTCATGGCTGAGATGGGTGCTGAGGTCATCAAGGTTGAACAAGCGCCGAAGGGTGATCCAGCGCGGCTCAACCCGGTACTGCGCAAGGGGCGCAGTGCGTATTTCATGCAGCACAACCTGGGAAAGCAGAGTCTGTGCGTCAATCTCAAGATGGAAGCCGGCCAGGACCTCATCCGCGCGCTAGTACCGCACATGGACGTGGTAGTGGAAAACTACAGCCCGGGTGTGATGGCGCGTATGGGGATCGATTACCCGGCGCTTCAGCAACTGAATCCTCGCCTGGTTATGTGTTCGATCTCAGCGTTGGGGCAGGACGGTCCGCTCGCTCACGTGTCGGGCTTCGATTACATTGCGCAAGCTTACTCTGGTGTCACCGAGGTGATGGGGGAAGCCAACCATGCACCGATCATGCCTATGGTGGCCATGGGGGATGTGAGCACGGGGGTGCATGCGTTGGCGGCGGTTGCCTGTGCGCTGCTGTACCGTGAACGCACGGGGGAGGGACAGTACATCGATGTGTCGCTCCTCGACTCCTATATTCATGTGCATGACTTTAGTCTGCAGGTCTACAGCGCCAGCAAAGGCAAGTTTGTCCCTACTCGAGGTGGAGCGCATCACACTGGTCTCGCTCCCTGTGGGATCTTCCGCGCTGCTCAAGGATACATCACTATCGTTGCGGCGCTTGAGCACCAATGGCGGGGGTTGACGCGGGCGATGGGGCGGCCGGAGTTGGCCGATGATCCACGGTTTTGTAGTATCCGCGAGCGTATCCGTCACCGAGAGATCTTGATTGAGGAGATCGAATGCTGGCTCCAATCCCTGCCTGATCGGGATACCGCGGTGGCGGCCTTGGACCGCGAGCGCGTACCAGCCGCACCAGTGCTGACGATTCCTGAGGTTGTCCGGCATCCGCATTTGCTGGAACGAGGGACGGTCCGGCAAGTTTCTGATCCTGTCTTTGGGGATTTCGTTTTACCGGGGTTCCCATTTCGCTTTTCCGGTATGCCAGCGCCGACTGTTTTGACTGCTCCCGATTTGGGAGAACACAACACGCCGGTGCTACAGCGTTACCTGGGGTACGATGCAGACCGGGTCGCTCAGTTGACTACTGCCGGGGTGTTGGCGAGTCGAAGGGCGGAAGAGTAGGAGCTTTTCTTTCCTGAGGCGGAGAGAAATCTGCAGGCGAAAGGAAGGAAGAGGGATGGGGCAACAATACCGTGAGAACACGCAAAACGGCAGCAAATGGAGGTGTTTTCTGTGGGTGTTCCTGCTCAGTATGGGAGCGCAGCCGTGTCAGGCCAGCCTGTTTGGTGACTACTGGTCTCGCTTCGATCGTTTCCTCGCGACGTTCGACCCGGCGGGGCGCTATGTGCGGCAGCCGATAGAGAAACAGATTCCAGCGCTCACCTTCAAGGGATTCTACCGCCAGTGGTCAGATGTCTTGTTGACCGGTGATAAACGGGTTGGCAATCGCAACAAGGATTTCCGTTTCTTGCAGTTGCAGAACCTGTTCGAGTTAGAGATGCACTACCAGGTCTCGCCGAACATCGAGATCACCAACCGAGATCATTTTCTCTACGACGGAGTGTATAACTGGCAGGACTCGGCGGGGCTGTTCGCGCCCCGGCGCACTGAGACCCTGCGTGACTATCACAACTTCGATCGCATCGTGCGTGAATTGTACCTCAGCTACCGGACGCACAGCCTTGATGTGGTGCTGGGGAAACAACAAGTTGCTTGGGGCAAGATGGATGGGCAATTCATCGATGTCATCAACCCGATGGACCGGCGCGAGTCGGTACAACTCGAAGCCAGTGATTTTGAGTATCGCCGGATTCCTACCTGGATGGCTAACGTTACCTATTTCTTCGGCGCTAACTCGCTAAACCTCTTGTATATTCCCAACTTCGAGCAGAACCGCCAGGCAGTGCCAGGGTCGCCGTGGTTTTCGCCGCGAGTCCCGCCGAGTGACATAGAGCTCAAGGCCCACGAGAATATTTTGGAAGGGCGTGCTACCGCTAGCGGTGACATTATACGGAAGCGTAAACGCCCGAGCAGTTGGGACTGGGGAGATCACGAATACGGCGCGCGCCTGGATGTCTCGATGGAGCCACTCACCTGGGGACTCATCTACTTCTACGCCTGGAACGATGATGCCAACAACTTCATTGTCGATTCGGTGGCTCCCCATGACTTCACACACCTGATCATCCAGCCGCGCTATACACGCCTGCACCACTTCGGTATCACAGCAGATTATGCTTCATCGTTGTCTCATGTTCCGATTGTTGGAGAACTGCCGGTGGTGTTGCGAGTCGAGGGACTATGGACCAAAGGGGTGCATTTCCCCGATGCTTCCCGTATTGCATCTGCGCGGGAGGGTCATCTCAACTCGGGTCTCATTACCCGTGACACCCTGCGTGCGGCCGTTGCCCTGGAGTTCGCTTTTCCCGGCAATACTTCGGTCATCTTCCAGCCTTCGTTCTATTACACGTTTGACTGGCGACAGACGTTGGGCAACGGGTTCGGTGGCGGGGTGGGTGATGAGTGGAACTTGCTCCCGGTATTTTTCATCGAGCGGCCGTTTCGCTTTACTCGTGATCGCTTGCGTTTGAGTCTTACTATCTATCCGTATCTCAGCGGACCGGTGCGTGGTTGGCAAGGACTGAAGACGAAAGCCATCGCCAGTTATAACTTCTCGCAGTTTATTACCGGAAAGTTGATTTACACAACCTACAGCAGTGGCGGCCGCACGGATGTCTATGGGCAGTATGACAAATGGGATAATATTGGTTGGGAGATCAGTTATGCGTTCTAATGTTCCCCTCTACGGGCGAAATC
>JBGPOI010000090.1:0-12869 GCA_041487975.1 Binatia bacterium
CCGCTTCGGTCTCTCGCTTACGACCGCACATCCTCAGAGTGCAGATCCGCAACAGTGTGTCCGTGACTTGCTCGAACGGGTGCAGGTCGCGCGCGATGTCGGGTTCCACTCGGTCTGGGTCGGTGACCATCACGTCACCCCGCATCACTATCTGCAGAATGTGCCGCTGATCGCTCGCATCGCGGCGGTTTCGGGTCAGATGCAGATTGGCGCGCTGTTCATGCTGCCGCTGTTTCATCCTATTCTTTTGGCCGAGCAGGTCGCCACACTGGATGTGATCTGCGAAGGGCGGTTCACGCTGAAGACTGCGGTTGGCGGTCAACAGGACGCGCACGCGGCTTTTGCTATTCCTTGGCAAGAGCGAGCCGGCCGGTTTGAAGAGTGTCTGGAAATTATGCGCAAGCTCTGGTCTGGCGACAGCGTCACGCACGAAGGCAAATACTGGCGCTTCTCCGATGTCACGATCAATCCTAAGCCGGTGCAAAATCCCTTGCCGGTGTGGATTGGCGGGGATGCCGATGGACCAGTGCGACGTGCTGCCCGCGTAGCTGATGCGTGGTTGATCGCACCTTGGTTGTGGCCGTGGCTGTGTGAAGAGCGGATCGGCTTTTATCGCCGCGCCCTGCAGGAATACGGCCGCAGCGTGAGCGAGTTACCAATCCGCCGTGACATCTACGTCGCACAGGACCTGGTGACAGCAAGACGGCACACCGAACCTGTCATGCAGACGGGATATCGCGGTTTCACTGGAGAAAAACTCGAAGCCCTCATCATCGGCGGACCAGAAGAAGCGATTGCCGAGATCGAGAAGTACCGCGCACTAGGCTGCAACCACTTTCTCTTCCGCCACATCGTGCGCGAGCAGAGCCAAATGCTCTCTTCGATCCGCTTACTCGGAGAAAAAGTCATCCCGTTTTTCGCTCAATAATCGGCACGACTGAGTAGACAGAACACAAAAGGTGCGTTCCCCTGCTTTCCCGATGGGCAAAGACTTGGTAGCGTAGAAAAACTTTATTTGCAGAGGAGGAAATCCGCATGGCAACCCAATACCATTTCACTGTGGCGAACGAAGCCATTGACGTGAAACATGGCAAACATGCCGCGCCTAACATCACAATTTCCATGAAGGAAAGCGATTACCTGGACATGATCAACGGCAAGCTCAACGGGCAGATGGCCTTTATGACCGGGAAGCTCAAGATCGCTGGTGACATGGGCCTGGCCCTGAAGCTGCAAAGTCTCTTCAAGCAAGGCGGTGGCGGCCCTGCCGCGACTTCGGTGCAGCAAGTCATCGATGGCATGGCGCAGAACTTCAATGCCGGTGCAGCCAAGGGAATGAGCGCCGTCTACCAGTTCGATCTGACCGACTGACGCCCAAGAGAGACAGGGTGCGGAGGAGATAGGGTGAGAAGGAGACAGGAGAAGCTAACTGTTTTCTCGCAGCCTCCCCTGTCTCCGCGTCTCTGTGTTTTCACATCCCTTCTCTCTCTCTAACCCTTTTTCCCTTTTCTCCTTTTCCCCTTTCCCAAAGGGAGAGGGAGAAAAAGGGTTTCGCAAAAGGAGGGAACTATGTCCAAACACGTAGTGATTATTCCTGGCGACGACGCTGCTCCGGAGGCAATGGCGCCAACGGTCGAGATCCTCAAAAGTCTGGTCCCCGAGGTTACCTTCACGGAGTTCCCTGCGGGTGAAGAAGGTGTCAAGCGGTACGGCTCACGCGCGGCGTTTGATCAGGCGTTGCGGGAAGCCATCGACCACTCTGATACCACTCTGTTCGGCTCGACCAACGGCACTACCGGCGGGATCAACCACTTACGCTGGGGGAAGCTGACCTATGCGAACGTGCGTCCGGCGCGCTGGCGGCCGGGTTTTCGCAGCCCGCTGAAAAATCCCGATGGTATCGACTTCGTGATCGTGCGCGAAAATCTCGAAGATCTGTACATGGGGGTCGAAGGCGATCTGGGCATGCT
Source organism: Binatia bacterium (assembly GCA_041487975.1). Taxonomy (GTDB): domain Bacteria; phylum Desulfobacterota; class Binatia; order Bin18; family Bin18; genus JACQEL01. The sequence goes on from JBGPOI010000090.1 coordinate 1,971, forward strand.
TGCCTCTCTGCCGGTGACGAGTTGGCTCACGCGCAAGCCGTTGGACACCACGCCAACCGGCAAATTCGCCATTAAAGTGATTACTGAAGAAGCCACCCGGCGGGTCGCGCGTTTCGCCTGCGAACTGGCCCGCAAGCGCAAAGCCCGAGGGGGAAGGGGCAAAGTTACCTGCACCAGCAAATACAACATGTTGCGTGTCAGCGACGGCCTGTTTCGCAGCGTGGTCGAGGCCACGGCGAAAGATTACCCGGACTTGCGCTACGAGCAGTTCATCGTCGATGACTTTGCTCGCCGCCTGGTGGCCAGCCCGTCGGATTTCGACGTGGTGGTCATGCCGAACCTCTACGGTGATATTCTCTCAGATGTCGCTGCGGGGACCATTGGGGGTTTAGGTTTGGCGCCGAGTGGTTGCTATGGCGACACTTACGCGTACTTCGAGTCGGTGCACGGCTCTGCACCCGACATCGCCGGCAAGAACATCATCAATCCGACGGCAACACTGCTGTCCGCCGTCCTCATGCTCGAATATCTCGGGCGGAACGACGCGGCGGCGCGACTCGACCAAGCGATCACCCAGGTGTACGGGGATGGGCGTGTGCTCACCCTTGACCAAGGGGGCACGGCATCAACCACCGCCTTTTGTGCGGCGGTGCGAGAGTGCCTGCGCAATATGTAAGAAAAGAATGAGAATTGAAAGCGGGTATTTACTCCTGAGCTTTGCCGCGGGCCTTGGTGATGACCAGTACGTCCTGGCCGTTCACCCGTACGGTGCGACGGTCCGCGGCTGTTTGGTGAGGGGTTTTGCGGGCGCGGGCTTCGCGCCACTGCTTTAGTTGTTTTTCGAGCTCCTTTGCGCTCACGATTTCCTCCGTATAATCATCGTTCCGCACCTCCCAGGCTATACGTCAATAAATGCCTCCAAGCTCTTAGCGCGTGCGGGGTTGCGGAGCTTCCGCAGAGCCTTGGCTTCAATCTGGCGAATACGTTCGCGAGTCACGGCGAAGCGCTGACCCACTTCTTCTAAGGTGTAATCCGTCTTTTCGTCGATGCCGAAGCGCATGCGCAGGATCTGCTCTTCTCGTGGAGTGAGCGTAGCCAGCACCTTGCGGGTCTGCTCCTCCAGGCTGAGGGCCATAGCTGCATCCGCTGGCGACAAAGTCTGACGGTCTTCGACGAAATCGCCCAGCGAACTCTCCTCGTCATCGCCGATGGGGGTCTCCAGCGACACCGGCTCTTTGACGATCTTGAGGACCTTGCGGACCTTGTCCGGCGGGACCTCCATTTGCGTGGCAATTTCGTCCGGGGTCGGTTCGCGCCCAAGTTGTTGTACCAAATAACGCGAGGTACGCAGTACTTTGTTGATCGTCTCGATCATGTGGACCGGAATACGGATGGTGCGCGCCTGGTCGGCGATCGCCCGGCTGACCGATTGGCGAATCCACCACGTAGCGTAGGTCGAGAACTTGTAGCCACGCTGGTACTCGAACTTCTCCACCGCGCGCATCAGTCCGATATTGCCTTCCTGAATCAGATCCAGGAAACCGAGACCGCGGTTAACGTAGCGTTTGGCAATGCTGACAACCAAACGCAGATTAGCCTCAATCAAGCGGCGCTTGCCTTCCTGCGCCTGGTACTCCCCTTGCGCGATGATGCGTAGAGAACGGCTCAAATCATCGCTGCCAGTCCCGAGCTCTTTTTCTACTTTGTGAATCTCTCTGCGGGCGTTGTGGATAATAATGTCGGCTTCGATCACATGCGGGGCAGTAGATTTGCCTAACTCCGCTGTGAGCTTTGTCGCTCGGTGACCGCCAGCTTTAAGAGTGCGGGCAAGAGTCAGGATATCCGCAGTTTTACGGCGGAGGCGCTCTTCCTGGGACCTGATGAGCCGCTGCTGGTGATGCAGTAGGGTGCCGATTTCCTTGAGCTTTTCCACAATAGTGGAGATGTGGCGGCGGCCGAGTGGGAGGCTGCTCAGCGCCATCTGCACCCGTTCGCGTACATCCGTGAGCTTTCTGGACAGCCGTTCGCGTTCCTTGACCGGCAACCGTGTATGCGCGAGCCGCTCGACCCGTTCACGTTCCGTGGCTAGCCGTTTCAGGGCGCTCATACGCCCGAGGAAGAACTCGATCCGTTGGTCTTCTTTCCCGGTAGCTTCAACCTCTTCCTCATCATCGCCAAACACATGACGGGGTTCGATCTCCTCTTGCTTCAACTTTTCGCCCAGAGACAGGACGTAGCGGAGAGCCAGCGGTACGGAAAATACCTCTTGGCGCACCTGTTTCTCGCCAGCCTCCATCTCTTTGGCAATAGCGACCTCTTCCTCACGACTCAGGAGAGGGATATTGCCCATCTCTTGCAAATACATGCGGACTGGGTCAGACGTGTCGCCAGCGGCCGGTTCTTCCACGGCAGGTACGACTTCTTCCTCCCATTCTTCTTCTTCGCGTTTGGGCAGATCGATGCCGATCGGGCTGCTGTCGTCGAGCACATCGACAGCTTCGATATCCATGTCTTCGAGGATGGACATGACACTGTCGATCTCTTCCGCTGGCGACACCTCCGCGGCAAGGGGGTGGACGGGTTCCGCCGTGCTCAAGAGCGCCTTGTCCGGCGTGCGTGGGACCGCCTGCATTCTCGCCTCTTGCTTTTTTTCCATAGGGTACCTACGCATTTTTCTTTGAGCACCGCACGGCGCGCAGACAAGGCGGTGTCGTTTCCTGCACGCGGGGCTGCGGGAAGGGAAAAAGCAAAACAGTAGCAACAGGGTTGCTGTTCCGTAAGCAGTGCAATGTGGTCAGGAAGGCTTCCTCAACAGACCGGTCTGGCTGATGGGGGGACGTAAAGTGGACTTATCCTAAAGACGGCAAGGACCGAAGTCAAGGGAATTCCCGTCCCTATCCGTAAATATTGGTTCACCTTAGCGAGTAATGCCATTAACCGTCCGGGCCGCGCCGATAGCGGTAGCGTACTCTGCATGGGGCGGGATAATGAAATTTTCCCCTCGGCGCGGGAGCGCGGCCTCGATCCGCTCCCGTAAGGGCTGCACGCGGGTGAGCTTGCCGGTGAGGACGACATCGTGATGCTGACGTGAGCGCGCGGCCATTATGCTTACGGTCAAGGTCACCTCGGCGACCATATTTATCAGAGCCAGCGCTTTGTCCGAGGGAGTGGGGTCGGCACGAACTTTGCCGAAATTACTCGCCGTCGCGCTGGCCGGAACGATCCCGACTGGTCCGCCGGCGATATCGCCAACCGTGAGGTCGACGTGACTCAGATCCCCGTGGGCGGCCATGCGTTCCAGGGTGTCGAGCCGCGTGACACCGAGCAAATGTCGGGCCAGCCCTAGCAAAGTGCCTCCCCCCACCCCGGTGCCACCGACGTGCTCGATTTTCTCGCCGTGTACCGACACTAAGGCTGTTCCAGTGCCAAGCGACACCACCAAAGCGGTAGATTTTTCCGCCAGAGTGCTGCCGCCGACGCCGATCGCGGTGATTTCCGGCACTTTGACCACCGGCACCCCAAACAGTTCGTCCTTGAGCCAGCGCGCCCCTCCCCCGCTCACCGCGATCGCGCGAATGTCGGCCAACGCCCCACCCGCCGTGCTGAGCAATTTCCCTAAGGCTCCAGCAGCGGCGGCGATCGGATCTCCCGTCTCGATCGTTACTACCACGATCTCGTCGTTGCGAAGCAACACTGCGTCAGTTGTAGAACCGCCGATATCGATACCGACAATCATAAGCCCAAACTCCGCTCCGGCGGAGGCAAGTCCCGCCGATACACCGCAATTTGCTCTTTGCGTGCAATGTCGTATCCTCGCCATTTCGTCGCGGGCACGTCCTCTGGCGTCACGCGGCAAAACCCGTGACGCTCGAATAATCGTTGCGCCCCCTCCTGCGTCGTGCACGCGAAGAGATAAGCGAAGCCACGCCGCTCCCCTTCGCTGACCATAGTGGCAATCAGTCGGCCGCCGATGCCTTCACCTTGAAACCGGGTGATGGTGTAGAGGCCGGCAACTTCTCCAGCACGCTCCGCGGGATAGGGCAAGAGTGCGCAGAATCCCGCCATCTCGCCAGAAGCGGCACCGAGCCTGGCGCCATAGCCATGCAGGAGGAGTTGGATGATCTCCTGCGGCGTCCGCCCTTTGAGATATCCCTCTCGTTCTCCCCGCTGCATCAGTTTCTCGACTTCGTAAAAATCATCGATTCCCAAGCGTTCCACCGAGCAATAGTCGGTCAAGGTAAATAACGTGCCACAGCCCTCATAGGTGAACAATTCTCGTGCTAGGCCGGAGAGCGGGCAAAGCGTGACTGAGGCAACCCCCCCTTCCAGAGCGACGCGCACTGCCTCCAGCACGGGCCGGCGGGCGCCCAGACCGGCCCACTCGGCTTCCCCCTGGCGCAGGAGTTCGTGCAGGACCGGGCCGTTCATAAAGGAGAGCTGACTCCCACTGGTAGTGATACCGCCCGCGGGATCGAGCAGGACCAATTTGTATACTTTCAGACGAACCGCTATTCGTTGAGCGCAAGCAACGAGGGGAACGGCGTGATTGACCGGCCGCAGACCGACGAACAACGGCACGGCGCGCAGCACGGTCCAGATCTGCTCCAGGAGTTCGTCGTCACCGGCGCCAGCGGAGAGCACGACTGGTGAGGTCGGCGGGAGCTTTGCCTTGGCGATCAGATGTTTACACAATGCTTTTACCGAGTGCTGATCGAGGGCGCTGTCGGCGGTCTCGATCAGCAATAACACCTTGATGTCATTGAGCAGCAAGGTGCGGAACACCTCTCCCGCCGCATCTCTATCCGCCTCGGAGCCCAGGTCCGCGGCCCGCAGGGCAAAGAGCAAGCTCTTGCCACGGAACTCGTCGAGGTAGAAGTCTTTCTCGGCAAAGGAAGAAGCCTGCGTGCTCATTGACCCTTCCCTACCTCCCTGGCGGTAGTTGTCAATAGTGTTTCCGCACGCGCGCGTTCGCCGTCTCCCCAGGGGCAAGTCACCTCCAGTCGAGAACGGACGAAAAGGAGGACCAACTCCTTGACCGGACGGCTGGTTAATTGCTCCAGCGCCAGGGCATAGAGATAGAGCTGGGGCCGATAAATGAGGGCACGCTCCTCCACTTCTGCTCCCACGGCTGCATCAGTTTTGCAATCGACAACGATCCAGGCGCCATCCTCAACAAACGCGAGATCGATCACTCCTTCCAGCAAACGGCCCTGAGAGTGCAACACGAAAGGCAGCTCAGAAAAACGCTCAGTCGCGGCCTTGGCTCGGGCAAGCACTGACGAGGTTAGTGCGTTCTCAAGCAGGTGCCGAGCTTCCTTTCGCTCAGCGACATTCCACAACCCGCTTATCGGAGGGACGATGGCACTGTCACCTGCCTTCCTCAGGGCGGCATGAACGGCCCGGCCGAGGCGGAGGCCAGCTTGTCGAGCGGCAGGTCCCATCCGCTCACCGTGGCCAGGAGAAAACTCCCCTGGAGCGTGTGTCTCAGCCAGTGCAGTCACGGCACTGATCGCTCCCGTCTCCTTTCCCTGCGTGAGGGCGGCACGCAGTCGAGATTCCCAGTCCTGGTAGGCGCGTAGCGCAGTTGGGTCAGGACCAATTGCCGTGATTGTCGGAGCAGACGGCAAAGCCGGCACCGGCTTCTCAACTGCACGAGCAAGCCCTTGATAAACAAAAACTCGGCTGTCGGCTGCGTTGTCCTCGGTAAGAACACCGCTCAGACTTTCGTCGACAAACACCCACTGCCCTCCTCTGGCACCCCCTTGTGCAGGCAGGATTGCCGGAATCACCAAGTGATCGCGCACACGAGTGGCGGCCACGTACCACAGCCGTCGCTCTTCCGCCGCATCCCGTGCCTGTTCCCGCGCCTCCGCTTTCTGCCATCCTTGGGTAGTGCATGTCAAGGCGCGTGATCCAACTTGCAATTCTAGACTCCCTCCGATTCGGTCGATAATACCGGTCCGGTTCGACCGGCGCTGGTTATAGACCGCATCCGCTAAAATCACCACCGGGAATTCCAGCCCTTTGGCTCGATGAATGGTCAACAGGCGCAGCGCCGGGTCGTGCTCTTCCACAACCGGCGACTCGGCTTCTTCCGCCGCGTCTTGTTGTTGCGCAAGAAAGCGGTTCAGCGCGGTCAGGGTGTGCAGCCCCTGGGCAGACAATGCTCGGGCCGTATCGACCAGCTTGAGCAGATTGGCCACGCGCTGGGTACCCTGTGGTCGTAGGGCAAAGAGTGGCAAGAGGTGGGTCTGGGTATAGATTTCGTACAAGAGCGCAGCCGGACTAAGCTGAGCACGCCGAGTGTGTAGGTGGTGCAGCAAAGCGAAAGCCGCAGCGAAGCGATCGGCCGCAGGGATCGGGGGGGGGAGCGGCATCCGCGTGTAATCAAACCGGCCGCCCGCACCGATGAACAGGGCCAATTCTTCATCGCTGAAGCCGAACAAAGATGAGCGCAGAGTCGCAACTAGGGCAGTGGTATCTGACGGGCTCTCGATGGCTCGTAACAGTGCGCGCAACTCTTCGACTTCCTGGCGGCTGGCATAACGTCGCCCACCGAGGACGCGATAGGGCACACCGGCGTCCTGCAAGGCCTCTTCATAGGCCTCCATCGCCTGGTACGTGCGGAACAGCACGGCAATGTCGTGGTAACTCACCACCTGTCCTGCCCACACCTCCAAGTCGCCACGTCCCACCGTCTGCGTGATGAACGCGGCTACGGCTCTGGCCTCAGCCTGGCGCAGTTCCTCGCGGCTGGCATTGGCGGGCACATCCGGCACGGGCAGCACGACAACCTCTCGGTTCGTGCCTTCCTGCCGCGCAGCCGCCAGCGGACGATACGGAGGTTGGTCGGCTCCCGCGCTGTCAAACTCACGGGCGAAGGTCTCGTTAATCCACGTCAACGCCGGCGCGCGGGTACGGAAATTGGCGGCGAGAGAGAGCACCTCTCCTTGGCGAGCGATGACCGCGCGTGCTTGCGCGTAGACCTCCAGATCCGCTCGGCGGAACCGATAGATCGACTGTTGGGGATCGCCAACCAGGAACAACTTGCCCGGTTGCAGCGTCACCGTGGTCCACTCGCCCGCCCGCGGCTCCCGTTCAGCCAGGAAAAAAATGATCTCGGCCTGGAGCGGGTCAGTATCCTGGAACTCATCAACCAACAGAAAATGAAAATTCCATTGAAAGTGACGGCGGACCTCCAGGTTATGTTTGAGTAAGTCACGGGTCAGCAATAACAGATCGACGAAATCGAGACTGCTCCGTTCCCGTTTTTTCTCCTGATAGGCGTACAGGTAGCCGTCGAGCCAGCGCGCCAGACCGACACTCAAATTGTGAAATTCGGCGGCGCGGGCCTGGGCATGCGCGTCGCTGACCTGACCGAACAGCGCACGTACCTCGTCGAGTGCTGTCGCCGGTTTCCAGTTCGTCTTGGTCCCGACCTTGGCGCTTAGCGAGAGGTCACGCAGGAGCAAGCGCTCCCACAATGGGTCGTCCTCGTCGGCTGGCATCAAGGCGCTCAAAGCGTTGATCTGGCCCAGTGCCCGATCTGCTGCGTTTACACAGGATGCGCGGAGAGCCGACAGCGCAGCCATACAATGCTGCAGCGTACTGCGAAACCCGGGTAAGCGCGTTTCGACCGGCTCCGGCAACAGAGTCAAACAATCGCGGTGTTCAGTGACAAAGTCCCGTAGCGTTTCCAAGTGTGCGAGCGTCACCCCGGCGCGCAGCGCCTGCTTGAGGATATCCGGGCTACGGTCCATCTCCTGAGCTAACCGCTCGCGCCAGGTCTCGGTTCGCAAGAGGCTGGCGCCGAATTCATCGAGCACGGTAAAATCCGGATCGACTCGCGCTTCCACTGGATGCTCACGCAGCACAGCCGCACAAAACGCATGCACGGTGGAGATCTGGGCGCGTTCCAGTTGGCTGCGGGCCTCGCGCAAGTTACGCCGCTCTTCTTCAGACAGGGAACCAGCTCGTACGGTGTCGATTTCTGCACGCAGCCGCACTCGCAGTTCGGTGGCGGCCTTTTCCGTAAACGTGATCGCCGCTAGGCGTTCCAATTGGCTGCGGCCGCTTCGCACCAGAGCCAGCAAGCGCTGCAAGAGCACGCTGGTCTTGCCCGTGCCCGCTCCAGCCTCGACCAGAAACGTCGTGCTGAGTTCAGTAACGGCGCGACGGCGAGCTTCTTCATCGTGCAGGGGAGGAGCGGGCTGAGGATGGGAAACTGCCGGCTGACTCATGTGATGACTTTCACCCGGCGCAACGGGTCCAGACGAGGATCACTCTGTTTACGTGCGGCGCGCGCCTCGATCTGCGCCCCGCAAATGAGCGGAAAGAGGCAGGGGTAGCACGAATCAGGCGTGGCGACAAAACAGCCCGAACGAATCCCCTGTACCAAAATGGTGACCACTTGCCGCAGCGTTTCCAAGGATTCCGGCCAGGTGTCGGCAGTAAACGGTGGGACTTCCTTGCTGCTCGTCTGATTCACAAAAACATACTGCGCTGCCACCCATTCCAGGTCGGGTCGCAGCGTGCGCGCGGCAAACAGGTAGAGGGGTAGTTGGAGAGCCGTACCTCCGGCGAAGCGGCCACGAACAGGCTTGCCGGTCTTGTAGTCAAGGAGTCGGGCGCGGCGAGAGTCCGCGGACAGGTCGATACGATCGATGCGCCCGTGCAAGCTAATCTCTTCAGCAGTCTCCAGGGCGAACTTCACCAGCGCCGTCGGGAAGAACGGTGCGGATCCGTCGGACACGTCCGCACCGAAATGCGCCTCGAAAGCCGTCGGAAGAAAATCACCGGCGGTTTCATATTCGCGCTCAAGCAGCAGGGCTAACCGTTCGTGTATGCGTTCCTGCTCCAGTTCCCAGAGGAGTCGGAAGCCCGTCGTTTTACTGCGCGCAAAAGTTTGGCAATGTTCTTCAGTCACTTGCCTGAGCAGGGCCTGAAGGATTCCCCGATCCTGCGTTGCCACCGGCAAGCGGCCGGTCTGGCGCAGCCGAGAGAAGAAGTCCTGGAGAATGTCATGCAACAGCGCACCACGGTCGCGTGGCTGCAAGGTGAATACCTGTTCCGGATCTTCGTGCTGAGCAAGCCCGAGTCCTGCGCCGAGGAAGTAACGAAACGGGCAACGAGCATAGGTCTCCAGCGCACTGGCGGAAAGGACCTCCCCACCAGGAAACAAGCGTCTGTGCAGCACGCTCCTCGCCGACTCGTTTTCGATCATGCCATCAAAAACGGTGAGCTGTGGCGCGTCCCAGCGTTGGTGGGCGGCATGAAGCGCACGGGAAAAGAATGGAGCGGTCGTGGGTAGGTAACCAAGCGGGGTCGGGTCTCCTGTCGCCAGGGCCTGCTCGACAGTAGCAAGGTAGAACTCGATCGTATCTATCGCCCGGCTCGGCGGCCCAGCATACAGAGGCGCGAGCGGCACACGCACGCACCACTCTTCGAGGTGAGCAAGAGAGACAGGATGGCCGCTGAGTGCCTCGATAACGTGCAGCAGGTAAAACGACGGCGCCTGTACGTGACCACCGGCTTGGTCGAGACGCGGGAAGGTCAGTACCAAGCGCTCAACCGCACTCTGAGTGATCAGGGTGAACAGCAGGCGTTCTTCTTCGCTCAGGTGACGTCGCTGTGGCAGGTCGCACCCTAAGACCTCCGCCAGGTACTGGCGTTCTGTATCCAATAGGAGTGGGTCCTGGCGTACGGTCCTGGGGAAACTCCCCTCGACCAAACCTGGCACGATCACCGCGCGAAACCGTACCCCGCGGGAGGCGAGGAGGTCGCTGATGCACACTCCCTCTCTTTCAAACGTTCCTATTCCTACAGTGGCCGCAGCCAAGACTGCGTCAATAGCTTTAGCCCATTCTCCAACGGCAACCGGCTCGCCCAGCAAGTCGAGCTGTCCGAGGCGCATGAGTGTTTCTTCGACTTCCGCCGTGTGAATGGTGGGAGAGACGTATGCCCGTAGCAATTGCAGCGTCTCCTCAGCCCATCCCTGCCAGGTATTGACCCGCGGCAGGCTCTCACTTGCAGCCAGGAAGCCTTGCATGAACGTCACGAAGGAATGAAGCACCTGTGAGTCTTCAGCCTCGGCTTCTCACCCACATAGCTCTGTTCGCGGCCCGCTGCCAGGCGAGATAACCGTTCACGCCACTCTTCCGCTCCTCTGACAATGCCCGCTTCCAGGGAGATGGCTTCCCACTGAGCCGGGCGGGCATGCTCGGCCAACTTACCCAAGAGAGCAGCAAAAGGTGGATCTGCCACGCCTAGGAACTCGAAGACTCGTGAGCGGGGATACTCCTCGGCCAGCACCTGACCGAGAAGGTGCAGACTCTGGCCGGCTTGCGTACGGATAAGCGGCAGACCACTATAGAGGAAACAGGGAATCCCGAGCCCGGTCAAGGTTTCACTCAGCAGCGACCCGTAAGTCGCAGAGTCACGCAGCAGCACGCCGATCTCGTGAAAACGCAGGCCGTGGTTTCGTACAAGCTCTAGAATCAATCGAGCGATCTCCCGCGCCTCGCGGCTCTCGCCTGGAGCCGAGATTAGTGTTACCGAACTGTCGGACTTCGTGGTGACCGCGGAAAGGCGGGGAGGGCGGTCTTCAAACAAAGACGATTGTACCCGCGCGAGCGCGCTTTCCCGCGCCTCCGTCACTGCTAGTGGGGTATACTGGAGTCCCAGACCGGTCAGCCAGGTGAGTGCGGGGGTTGCATACTCGTAAGCCGCACCCGCACGCCAGGGAAAGAACGCCAGGACATCGCGCTCTTTGAGCGCGGCCGCGATCAGGCGGCGCTGCAAAGGAGTGAAATCATAGAAGCCATAGAGGAACAGCGGAAAGGTTGAGGAGTGAGTTTCGAGCAGCACGGCGGCGCGCTCAAGCAAATCGTCGCTGTCGTA
>JBGPOI010000091.1:0-12713 GCA_041487975.1 Binatia bacterium
CGGGCTTGAGCCTCATCGGAGCTAGCTACTGCAGCCTCCTTGGCTGGACACGGCACCACCACTCGTCCGCTTCGGCGCTCCTTCGCCTTCAGGTCGCGATAGATCGCGTCTAAATCGTAGTTGAACCGCTTCGCGTAAGCGTCACGCACCTTGCGGACTTCTTCAACAATCGGGTCTTTCCAGGGCATGTCAGTCCTCCAATAATTCTTCAGGCGTGCAGATGACCACCGGGTCGTATCCTCGCGCACGGCAGACACGCTCAATCCGGCTCCGCAGCGCGGCGTTCACCAAGTGTTTACAGTTCCACGTCAGCAAGTAGTCAACCTTGTTCGTCACTGCAATCGCAATGTGTAAGGCATCCACCGCTGCTTTCTCTGGCAGAGGCCCTAAACGAACGAGATCCTTCGCCAAAGCAATGGCCTCTTCGGTGATCTCCTGTAACGGCAAGCTCTCAAATGACGCTCAGTCGCTGCTGGGCTGCTTCCTGGTCGCCTCCGGCAATTTCCTCAAGGACCGTTTGTGAAACAAACAACTCGAACTTGTCACGCTGGTTCGCCCACCATTCTTGCGTAATCTGTTGATGGCCAGCCACGATGAGATCTCGACTCAGTCGAGAGGTCAGATAGCTGATGACAGAAGTTTCGACGTAAATTTTCCCCCTCACATGAGAAGACTACATCTCGTTGCAAGGGCTGGCAATTGTCTGCCTAACGTGGTGGCGATGAGCCGCGCCCTCCTTTGGTGTCGGTCTCCATCGTCTTGTTAGGCAACCGCCTCGCGTTCACCCCACGATCTCCTTGGCGAGGAAGCGCAAGAGTAACATGTATGCGACCGCTACACTGGCGAGCTTCAACCAGAACGCTGAGTTCTGGGGCCAGTTCAGCCGAGGTATAACCCAAAAGTGTGGAAATAAAGGACAGGCGGTGTATCTTCTCGGGTGACCAAACCCACCGGGGCTCCCCGGCAAGAGAAGGAGGCACCGCCAGGGAGCAGAGAACCACAAATCATGAGGCAAGGTCAAGCCGCACGTGGGACCATCTGGAAGATTTCGTGCGAGAACAGGGGCAGCGGTTCCTTCAAGGGTTATTAGAGGAAGAGGGGACGGCGTTGTGGGAACGGCCCAAGTCGGTACGGCGCACGACGGTGAATGCGCCCGGCGGGTATCGTAACGGGTACGGCAAGCCCCGCCGTCTGAGTCTGAGCAGCGGGAGTCCAAGGAGTCGTGGGGCAGGCTCTTGCGGGATCTGCGCCAGCGGGGCCTGCAGCCCTGGCGCGGCACGATTGCGGACGGGGCCTTGGGGTTGTGGGCCGCACTGGGGGAACAATACCCGGACTTGGCCGAGCAACGGTGTGGGAACCACAAACTGGTCAACGTGCGCGATGCCCTGCCCACCAAACATCAAGCGGCGGCCTGCGCGATGTTCCGTACTTCGAGCAAGCTCCAGATTGGGTGTGTGAAATTACTTCACCGTCCACTGGGCGGCTTGACCGCGTGCGCCAAATGCCCGTCTCTACCCGTGAACGGGTAGAGCACATCTGGTTAGTCGATCCACTCCAGCGGACGCTGGAAGTCTACCGACTGGAAGGGCAGCACTGGATGGTGGTCAGCACGCATGGCGGCGAGGAAAGTATTCACGCCGAGCCGTTCGCAGCGCTCGAACTCGACATGAGCCGCTGGTGGCTGGAGCCAGAGGCGTAGGGTAGAGAAACTCTCGTTTGCAATTGTTTCTGGCTCGACAGAAGTTCCCCGTGCCCCCCATATTTTAGCTGTGTTCATCCTGAAGAAGATCGGCTTCGTCTAGACTTCCCCCAGCAAAGGTGCTACAAAACTGGGACTTGTAGGAAACCGTGGCTCGTCTGTAATCTGCTGATTTTCCTCAACAATTGCACGAAACGGCTGAGAACCGACTGCTAAGTGTGGACTGTTATGTGATGGGGAGTAGCCAAGCTGGCAAGGCACTGGGTTTTGGCCCCAGCATCCGCAGGTTCGAATCCTGCCTCCCCAGCCTCTCCGCGTGAAGGTTCTCGATAATTTTCTGAGGATTGTCTGATGCGAGACGCATTGAAGATTTTCGCTGGCAACTCGAATCGCCCCCTGGCCCAGGAAATCTGTGACTACCTCGGAGTGTCGCTGGGCGCCGCCGACGTGCGCACTTTCAGTGACGGTGAGATCGCGGTCGAGATCACCGAGAACGTGCGCGGTGGCGATGTGTTCGTGGTGCAGTCGATCTGTACCCCAGGCAACGATAATCTCATGGAATTGCTGTTGATGCTTGACGCTTTCAAACGGGCGTCCGCCAACCGCATCACCGCGGTGATTCCTTACTACGGCTACGCGCGACAGGATCGGAAGGTCGCGCCCCGCGTGCCGATCAGCGCCAAATTAGTCGCCGATTTGCTGACCACCGCCGGCGCCTCGCGCGTGCTCACCGCCGAACTCCACGCTGGGCAGATCCAGGGATTTTTCAATATCCCGGTCGATAACTTATTCTCGGCGCCTGTACTGCTTCCCTATTTACGTTCACGCATCGGACGGGAAGCGGTCAGCGTGGTGTCCCCCGATGCCGGCGGAGTCGAACGCGCTCGCGCCTTTGCCAAGCGCTTGGGCGCTTCTTTGGCGATCATCGATAAGCGTCGGGCCCGCACCGAGGAAGTGAAAACTCCCGGCAAGGCGAACCTCGACGTGGCGGAGATGCACATTATCGGCGAGGTCGAAGGTCGGGTCGCGGTCCTTGTCGATGACATGGTCGATACCGCTGGCACCCTCACGACCGCCGCCGCCGCGCTCCATGAAGCCGGTGCGCAGGCGGTGTTCGCGTGCTGCACGCACCCCGTGCTCTCAGGGCCGGCGATCACCCGCTTGCGCGAGTCGGTCCTGGAGGAACTAGTAGTGACGAACTCGATCCCCTTGCGGCCGGAAGCGCAAGCCCTGGACAAAATTCGCGTCCTCTCGATCGCCCACCTCATGGGAGAGGCGATCCGGCGGATCCATAACGAAGAGTCGATTAGCTCTTTATTTGTATAGAGGGAGACATGGAAAATATACAGCTCAACGTACAAACCCGAGCGGGAAGAGGGAAAGGATACTCTGGCCGGCTGCGGCGTGAGGGAAAAGTCCCTGGAGTTTTTTACGGTCCAGGCACGGCCACGTCCGCCATCTGCGTCGATGCGCGGGAATTCCGCATCAAACTGGCCGGACTGGAAGGGTCACACCTGATCCAGATCCTTTCACCACTCCCGGAACTGAACGACAAGGTGGCGCTCCTGAAAGAGATCCAACGCCATCCGGTGACCAGCGAACTCATCCACATCGATTTCTATGAAGTCGATGTGAACAAACCACTGCAGACCACCGTCCCGCTACATTTCATCGGCAAGCCCCAAGGAGTCACGGTTGGAGGCCTGCTGCAGCCTCTGCGGCGCGAGATCACCGTCGAGTGTCTGCCACGCGATATTCCCGAGTTCATCGCCGTGGACGTCTCTGGACTGGACATTCATGACGCTATCCACCTGGCGGACCTCGTCCTTCCGGCTGGAGTCCGGTCCGTGTCCGACGCCAACGAGGCGGTGGTGACAGTGGCAGCGCCTATGGTTGAAGAGAAACCGGCAGAAGAAGTAGTAGAAGCGGCAGCGCCGGTAGAAGGTGCGGCTCCAGCGGCAGGCGCGGCACCGGCGGCAGGCGCGGCACCGGCGGCAAGAGAGAAAAAATAACAACGTAAAACGATCTGAGGACCCCGATGGCCCCGGTCTCATGTCTTACGTTTTGCGCTTTACGTTTTCTACGCTAACGCCTTTCTACCGCCCGAGGGACCACGATGCGCGTGATTATCGGTCTGGGAAATCCAGGTCCGGAATACCGAAAAACGCGCCATAATGTCGGTTTCCGGGTGGTAGACCTCTTGGCCGAGCGCTGGGGGGTGCGGCTTTCTCGTCATGCCTTTCTCTCTCTTATCGGAGAGGCGTTCTGGCGAGGCGAAAAAGTCATGTTGGTCCAGCCACAGACCTATATGAACCGCAGTGGTGAGGCAGCAGTCCGATTGCGCGACTTCTATCGCTTGGCGCCGTCCGATTTCGCAGTGGCGCATGATGACCTGGATTTGCCGCTCGGCCGCATACGGATCAAGCCCGGAGGCGGAGGAGCCGGAGGCAACCGCGGCGTCGCCTCGCTGATTACGTCGCTAGGGAGTAAGGATTTCTCTCGGGTCAAGATTGGCGTCGGTCGCCCGCCTGGCAGGCAAGACCCGGCGGATTTCCTCCTCCAGCCCTTTACTCCGCTGGAAGAAGCGTTTATCCTTCCGGCGGTGGAGCGGGCGGCTGAAGCCGTTGAAGTTTTGCTGATCGACGGCCCAGAGAGAGCGATGGCGCTCTTTAATGGGATCGGCCAAGATACCACTGCTGAAAAGACCATTATATAGTTGGGAGGGCTGCATGCCGAGCTATGAGACACTCTGTATTCTCCACCCTGAATTACCCGAGACCCGGGTCAAGGAACTGACCGCCTGGATGCAGAAGATCCTGGAAGGGGCTCAAGGGACGGTCCTGCGGGTGGACGAGTGGGGCATGCGCGATTTAGGTTTCCGCCTGAAGAAGCAACGGCGAGGAATCTACGTACGCATCGAGCATGATGCCCCGCCCCTCGCGCTCAAGGAACTGGAACGTAATCTGCGCCTGAGCGAGGACGTGCTGCGATTTCTGTCGGTGCGTTGTGCTACGCCTGCGCCAACCCAAGCTCCGGCTTCCTCTCCGGCCGTTTCTGCTGTCCCCTCCGACGAGACCAGTGTCGAAGAGCAACAGCAGTGAACCCCGGCGGCAAGGACAGCAGGGGCACAATAAGGTCATTTTCCTTGGTCGTTCGTGCCGATCACCGAAGTTGCGCCGGCCCTTGGCGGGTCCGGCTGTGCGTGTTTTCTCGCTTCCTGCACCCAGCGAGCAGCGGGGAAAGACAACAGGGGATGACGTCTCCGTCGAGGTGGCGATATCCGGCGCTTTGCCAGAGCGTGGTCCCGCTACTTTAGAGTAAGAGAAAGAAGTAATAAGGACAAAGCCTATGCCAAGACCAACTAGACCGGAAAGAGGAAAGCCGAAGCGCGGGGTAACAACCGAGGACAAATTCCCAGCTCGTCGCCGCTTACGCCGCAAAGTGTGCCGATTTTGCGCGGACAAAAGAGCGCTGATCGACTTTAAAGAGACCCGCACTCTCGGAGACTTTGTCACGGACCGGGGAAAAATTATTCCTAGCCGTGTCACTGGCACGTGCACCTGGCATCAACGTAAGCTCGCCGCCGCCATCAAGCAGGCACGCGCGATCGCTTTGTTGCCGTATGCCTCGGGCAGATTCTAAATGTGTCGCAAAATTGAGCTGCCTCACGTGCTGCCGTAAATAGGAACCGTTATGGAAATCATTCTGCAAGAAGACGTGGAAAACCTTGGCCAGATCGGTGATGTCATCAAGGTGCGAGACGGGTATGCCCGTAACTACTTGCTGCCCCGCAGTCTCGCCCTCGAAGCTAATCGCCGCAACCTCCACGTGCTGGAACATCAGAAGCGCTTAGTGGCGGCGAAGAAAGAGCGCACCTTAAGCCAGGCGCAAACCCTGGGTGCGCAGCTTGCGGCTTTAACCGTGGTCGTGCCAGCCCGTGCGGGAGAAGAAGACCGGCTTTTCGGCTCGGTGACTAATCTGGATATTGAAAAGGCATTGAAGGCCCAGGGTGTGAAGGTAGACCGCAGGAAGATTCTGCTGGCAGAACCGATCAAGCAACTCGGGACCTATACGGTTTCCATTCAACTCAGTGGCGGGGTCCGGGGCAACGTCTCCGTTCAGGTCGTGCGGGAGTCTTGAACTGCGTGTTTTTCCTTGACACTGTACGGGAAAATTGCTACCAGCAGGCAAATGGATGCTCAGACGGATTGCAGGCACGTAGCTCAGTGGGAGAGCACTTCCTTGACACGGAAGGGGTCGGCGGTTCAATCCCGCCCGTGCCTATACTTTCGGCTGCATTTGCACAGAGCGTGAGGACGAACCGCCGTCGGGCAGAAACCTCCTGCCAGGAAAGAGGTAGTAAGGCATCAGGCGAAGATGCCTTTTTTATTTTTCTATGAGCGCGAGGGCCCTCAACATCACTGTCACCTTGCCGGGAGGAGAAAAACATACTGTACCTGCCGGTGCATCGCCGCGCGAGATTCTTCCCAGCGCGCCCCAGGCGATTGCGGCCAAAGTGCAGGGTAAAATCATTGACCTGTCTCTCCCCTTGACGGCAGATTGTGAAATCGAGCCTGTCTCCCCCTCTTCGCCTGAAGGTCTCGCTGTCCTCCGCCATTCCAGCGCCCACCTGATGGCTCAGGCCGTCAAGCGCCTCTTCCCCAATGTGCAGATCACCATTGGGCCGGTGATCGAGAACGGCTTCTATTACGACTTCAAGCATGAGCGTGCCTTCACTCCGGAAGATCTAGAGCGGATCGAAGCGGAGATGAAGAACATCGTCGCCGAGAACTTCACTGTCACTCGTGAGGAGGTCGCGCGGGAGGATGCTGTTCGTCTCTTCCGCGACATGGGGGAGCACTACAAAGCGGAAATCATTGCAGGGATTCCTGGTAGTGAAGCGATCTCGCTCTATCGCCAAGGCGAATTCGTTGACCTGTGTCGCGGTCCCCATGTACCCTCGACCGGACGGATCTCGGCCTTCAAGCTCACCGGCGTAGCCGGCGCGTACTGGCGGGGAGACGAGCGCAACGAGATGTTGCAGCGCATCTACGGGACCGCCTTCGCTAGTGACAAAGAACTGCGCCAGCACCTCACCTTGCTCGCAGAAGCCAAGCGCCGCGACCATCGTCGCCTGGGGAAAGAACTAGACCTGTTCAGTTTTCATCCCGAGGCGCCCGGCAGTCCATTCTTTCATCCCAAGGGCGCCTTCATCTACAACGAGTTGATTACCTATATGCGTCGGCTATACCAACGCTACGGCTACCAGGAAGTGGTGACCCCGCAGACTTGTGATGTAGAATTGTGGCGCCGCTCCGGGCACATGGAAAACTACAAAGAAAACATGTTCTTCACCGAGATTGAGGGCCGGAACTTTGTCGTCAAACCAATGAACTGTCCGGGCCATATTCTCCTATATGCGGCAAAGAAACATTCGTACCGAGACTTGCCGCTGCGCTACGCAGATTTTGGCCGGCTGCACCGCTTCGAGCGCTCTGGCGTGCTCTCCGGACTGACCCGGGTGCGTTCGTTCTCCCAAGATGACGCCCATATTTTTTGTACACCAGCGCAGGTCGAATCTGAGGTCAGCTCCGTCCTGCGCATGGTGAATGAGGTCTACCGTACCTTCGGTTTCGCGGAGATGCGTTTCGACCTCTCGACCCGGCCACCTAAGCGGCTGGGCGACGAAACCACTTGGGATCGGGCGGAAGCGGCCCTGGCCGCCGCGTTGACAGAGAACAGCATTCAGTACCGGCTCAATGCTGGTGATGGGGCGTTCTATGGCCCGAAGATCGACTTCATCGTTTTTGACGCCTTGCATCGGGCTTGGCAACTCGCTACGGTCCAACTCGATTTCATGCTGCCCGAGCGATTCGACCTCACCTACGTCACAGCTGAGGGGCACGAAGCCCGGCCGGTGATGATTCACCGCGCGGTGTTGGGCTCGATTGAGCGCTTTCTAGGAGTCCTGATTGAACACTGCGGCGGGAACTTCCCCTTGTGGCTCGCGCCCGTGCAGGTCAAGATCCTGACTATCACCGATAGTCAAGGTGAGTATGCCCGCAAGGTCCATGAGCATTTCCTCCGGGCAGAGATTCGCAGCGAATTGGACTTGCGTAATGAGAAGCTCGGCTACAAGGTGCGTGAGGCCGAAGTACAAAAAGTGCCGTACATGATCGTGATCGGGGACAAAGAGGTGAGCACAGCCACAGTCGCGCCGCGGGGCCGTAAGGGAGAGAAAATCTCTCCCTTACCGGTAGAAGAGTTCATTGCCCGTCTGGCCGCTGAGCGGGTGCCGGGAGGTGCGCCATAGCCAAAGAAGCAGGAGTCCGGATCAATCAGCAAATCCGCGCGCGCGAGGTGCGGGTCATCGACCCCGACGGTCAACAGGCCGGGGTGATGTCGCTGGGGGAAGCGTTGCGCCTGGCTGAGAGCAAAGAACTCGATCTGGTGGAGGTGTCACCGACTGCGGCGCCACCGGTCTGCCGGATCATGGATTACGGCAAGTTCCGCTACCTGCAAAAGAAGAAAGTCCAGGAGTCGCGCAAGCACCAAACCCAGGTGTTGGTCAAAGAAGTCAAGCTCGGCTCGCGCACCAGCGAGCATGACATCGACTTCAAGGTCAACCACATCCGCCGCTTCCTGGAGAAAAAACAGCGCGTCAAGGTGTCGGTCTTCTTCCGTGGCCGAGAGATCACCCACCCCGAGATTGGCAAAGAAATGCTGGGGAAAGTGGTTGAGAAAATCCAAGATATCGGCGCACCGGAAGGACAGGCCCGTCTGGAAGGGCGCAATATGGCGATTCTGGTGGTTCCGAGGTAATTATTTTATGCCAAAGATCAAAACCCGCCGCGGTGCGGCCAAACGCTTCAAAGTCACGGGCACTGGCAAGGTGCGTCGCAAGCATGCCTACCTGCGACATATTCTTTCCAGCAAAACCCGTAAGCAGAAACGGCACCTCCGTCAGCCCACGCTGGTGGCTGCCTCGGACGTGAAGGCGATCAAACGCCTGATTCCGTACTTGTAGGTCACAAGGAGATAGGCTCTATGCCACGAGCAAAACGAGGCTTCAAAGCGCGGCGGCGCAGGAAAAAAATTCTTAAACTGGCGAAGGGTTTCACTGGCGGTCGGCGTCGGCAGTATCGTCAGGCACGGGAGACGGTCGAGCGCGGTCTCGTCTACGCCTACCGCGACCGGCGGACGAAGAAGCGCATGTTCCGACGGCTGTGGAACGTACGCATCAATGCCGCAGCTCGGGTAAACGGTCTCAGCTATAGCCGCCTGATTCACGGCTTGACCCAAGCCCAGGTTGCGATCGACCGCAAGATTCTGGCGGCCCTAGCTGCACATGACCCCAAGGCGTTTGCCGCGGTGGCCGAGTTGGCGAAGCAACATCTCGCTGCTGCCGCTTAATGTCCCTGCTTTGTCGTCTGTCCCGTGGATAACGAACTGGCGCGCATCCGTGATGAAGCTCTGGCCGCTCTCGACGCCTGCCGTGAAGACGCAGACATCGAGGCGCTACGGGTGCGTTTTCTTGGACGCAAGGGCGAGTTAACCGGGGTTCTGCGCGGGATTGGTGCGCTGCCGGCAGAACAACGCCGAGTCAGCGGCGAGACCGCCAACCAGATTAAAACGCTCCTCGAAGAACGCATTGTCGCCCTGCGCACTCGCTGGCAAGAAGAACAACGCGCGCGCAGCCTTGCCGCCGAGCGGATTGATATCAGTCTTCCTGGCAGTCAGTGGCCGCGCGGTTCCTTGCATCCTTTGCTCCAGGTGCTCGATGATACTATCGCCATCTTTACGGCAATGGGATTCGAGGTTGCCCGTGGCCCGGACATCGAGGACGACTACCACAACTTCGCCGCTCTCAACATTCCCGCCGATCACCCTGCCCGTGAGATGCAAGACACCTTCTTCATCGCGCCGGAAGTGGTGCTGCGCACCCATACGTCACCAGTCCAGATTCGCGTGATGGAGAGCCGACAACCGCCACTACAGATTATCGTTCCTGGCGCGGTCTACCGCTGCGACGACGACGTCACGCATTCGCCGATGTTCGTCCAGCTCGAAGGCTTGATGGTCGGTAAGGATATCTGCTTTGCGCACCTGAAGGGAGTGCTGACTGCCTTCGTTCACACCCTGTTCGGGCCAGACACCCCGGTCCGCTTTCGTCCAAGCTACTTCCCTTTCACCGAGCCCAGCGCCGAGGTGGACATGGGCTGTGTGATTTGCGGAGGCAGCGGCACTGAATGCGCAGTGTGTAAAGGCAGCGGCTGGCTGGAAGTTCTCGGTTCGGGCATGGTCCACCCCAATGTGTTTCGGGCAGTGGGCTATGACCCAGAGGTGGTATCTGGATTCGCTTTTGGCATGGGCATCGATCGCATCGCCATGCTCAGATATGGGATTGACGACATTCGCTTGTTCTATCAGAACGATTTACGTTTTCTGCGACAGTTCTAGATGAAAGTCACACTCAACTGGCTCCGCGAGTTCGTACCTATAGAACTCTCCCTCGATCGTCTGGCCGATCGACTCGCCATGGCCGGTCTGGAGGTCGAAGGAATCAGCGAGCAGGGGGCTGAATCTGTCACCATCGCACAGATCGCCCGTATCGCTCCGCATCCGCAGTCCGATCACCTCGTCGTGTGTCACGTCACTACTGGTGGAGAAACCATGCCGGTCGTGTGCGGTGCACCCAACATGAAGGTGGGCGATAAAGTGGCGCTCGCGCCGGAAGGAACAACCCTTCCTGGCGGACAACAGGTAGAGCGTACAGAGATCCGCGGTCAGGTATCGTGCGGGATGCTTTGCTCAGCAGCGGAGCTGGGACTCTCTCAGGATCATAGCGGTCTCCTCATTCTGCCGACAGAAGCCGAGTTAGGGCAGGCGTTGTTTTCCTTCCTGGGGTTGCGCGACACCATTCTGGATGTGGCGATCACCCCCAATCGTGGCGATTGCCTTAGCGTCCTCGGGCTCGCCCGAGAAATCGCGGCTCTCACTAGGGTGCCGTTGCATGCCAAGAAACCCCAGGTGCGCGAGCGTGGTGAGGCGATTACTGAGCAGGCCCGGGTAGGGATCGGAGACCCGGATCTGTGCCCGCGCTATGCGGCGCGAGTGGTAACCGGGGTGCGGGTGGCGCCCTCGCCGACCTGGATGCGTTGGCGCTTGGAGGCGGCGGGCAGCCGCGCACTCAACAACCTTGTTGACATCACAAACTATGTCATGCTCGAGCGCGGCCAGCCACTGCATGCCTTCGATCTTGCCTCTCTGGCCGGAGCAGAAATCATCGTCCGACGGGCGCGAGCCCTGACCACGATCAGAACGTTAGATGGCCAGGACCGCGCTCTCGCGCCAGACGATCTGCTGATCTGCGACCGTGACCGCGCCGTAGCGATTGCCGGCGTCATGGGCGGCGAAAACTCCGAGGTCCGTGAGCAGACGACAGAGGTACTGCTGGAAAGCGCATACTTTGTCCCGGAAACCGTCCGTCGCACTGCCCGCAGGTTAGGGCTGCGGAGTGAAGCCTCGTACCGCTTCGAGCGCGGGATAGATCCGCAGGGAAGCGTGCTTGCCCTGAACCGTGCCGCTGCCCTGATCAGGCAACTCGCCGGCGGCCAAGTCAGCCATGGCGTTATCGACATCTGCCCGCAGCCGTTAATGTCAACCCAGATCGCCATACGAGCACAACGGGTGACAAATCTTCTCGGTGTTGCGGTGGAGGAGCGGGAGATTGCGCAATGTCTGCGCACACTCGGTATGGCAGTCAAACGGGAGCGCCGTGCGGCCTGGCGCGTTACCGTTCCTTCCTATCGTGCCGACCTGACCCAGGAAGCGGACCTGATCGAAGAAATCGCCCGCCTCAGGGGCTATGAAACGATTCCCACGCTTCTGCCACGGTCTGAGGTGCAAGAGAAAAATTTCGACCAGGAAGGGAGTTGGAGCAGACGAGTACGCGCGTACCTGGCCGCGCAGGGATTGGCAGAGATGCTGAACCTGAGCTTCACTGCGGCCCGTTTCAATGCCTTGTTCCCTGGCCTCGTGCCTGGTGGCGCTCCGGTTACACTCATGAATCCCCTTTCCGCGGAAGACGCCGAGATGCGCCGGAGTCTGCTGAGCAATCTTCTCCGCGCCCTTCAGCTGAGCCTGCGGCAAGGTGAGACTGGAGTGACCATCTTCGAATTGGGGAAAGTATTCTGGAAAGGAGAGGGACCGTCGATCATCGAGCAAAAGCAGGAGCGACTCTGTCTCGCGGGTGTCCTGTACGGGAGTTGGCCGGCGACTCACCTCGGTCAGGAAGGACGAAGGCTTGATTTCGCCCATCTCAAAGGCATATTAGAAGGATTGTCGCAGGAACTCCATTACCAGATACCAGTTCGGTGGAATCGTGCGGGGGAGGTGGTCTTTCTCCATCCTGGCAAGGCCGCGATGCTGTCTGTCAACGGCACCATTTTAGGCGTTGCGGGTGCGTTGCATCCAACTCACTGTGCTGAATTAAATTTAGGCGAGGCGCCCTGGGTCTTCGAGCTGGATTTTCCTGCGCTGATACGTTTCGCGCACCCCGTTACCCCTTATCAGCCTCTTCCCCGCTTTCCTGTCGTCGTGCGAGATGTAGCAATCGTAGCGGATGAAGAACTTCCTGTACAGGCAATTGTTGATGCGGTCAACGCGCTCACGAATCCACTTATCGTGAGTGTGCGCCTCTTCGATCTCTACCGCGGAGATCCGATCCCGATGCGCAAAAAGAGCCTGGCCTACTCGATTGCGTACCGAGCAGCGGACCGTACACTGACAACGAACGAAGTCAACACTCTGCATGCGCAAGTCGTCGCTCACTTAGTACAAACATTAGGGGTTGAAATACGAGCGTAAACAGATACATGTGGTGAGGAAAATAGAGGGGGGGGTCTGCTATGACCAAGGCGGATATTGTGGAGCGTATCTACGAAAAGGTCGGCTTCTCCAAGAAAGAAGCGACTGATGTGGTGGAATCAATTTTCGAGATCATCAAAGGTCA
>JBGPOI010000092.1:0-12702 GCA_041487975.1 Binatia bacterium
AGACTGATCGAGTTGTACATGAATAAGAAGCTCAAGATTGACGAGCTAGTGACGCGGACTTACTCGCTTGATGAAGTGAACGAAGCCATGACCGCTCTGGAGAAGGGTGAGGTCGCGCGTAGCGTGGTGGTGATGTAGGCGAGCGTAATCTGTTGCGAGGAGCAGTTTTCGTCGAGTACAAGGTCCCTCTCCCCTTGAGGGAGAGGGACAAGGTGAGGGGGCTGTTGGCAGTGCCACAGCCGTGACACCTCCATCTTGGCCCCTTCGACAAGCTCAGGACAGGCTTCCCCCCCAAGGAGAGAAGGAAGAAGAACGCTGGCCCTGAAGCCCGGAGGTTTTCAGATATCCTCAGCTTGTGACCCCTGTTCCGGCTGCGCACGGAAGTCCTCCAACTCCTCCTGCTTTCCCTCGCGCAGGAGCTGAACCACCCAACGATGGCCCTCCTCGGCATCTTCCCGGACTCGCCACTGCATGCCATAGAGGGCCTGCGCGTCTTCGGTGACTTCTTTTCCTCCCAGTAAAGGATAGACCGCCGTGCCAAACTGAGCGCCCCCCTGACGCCTGGCCTTCAGTGAAAGATAAGGAGGATATGGCTGGGTTGAGACAACGAACGTCTGCCCTTCCTGTTCGACTTGTTCTTCCCAGCCGTGTGGTTGCCACATGGGGCTGAAGCCGTAATACCAGCCCACCGCGCCACTCAGGACCAGCAAAGCCAAGCTGCCGAGCGACATCGGCAAACCATAGGGCGAGTTATTAGCCCAGGCGAGAATACCGAAAAACAAACCAACCAGGCCGGTGACCACACCGGCATGAGCAAAAATGGTAATTGTCCGCACGCAAGAATCCCTTCTGTGAGTCAAAATCCTCTCTTCTTATAATCTGCAGTCCACAATCCGCAATCGCCAAGTAACATACCCCCTCCTTGCTAAACGTCTTATAACCCGGACACTAAAGAGAAGGCGATTGGGAAGGAGACGAGTTTGATGAGTGCACCACAAGAACGCACTGTCCTGGCTGGAGACTACCGGGTACGCGTTTTCGCAGCGGGCCACGGCGAACCGCTCCTCTTTTTGCACGGCGCCATGGGAGCGGGGGTGTGGACGGAAGGAATCGACCGGCTCGCCCAACACTTCCGTGTCTTCCTGCCAGACCATCCGGGCTTTGGCCCGTCGCCGCTGCCAGACTGGCTCACGGGCATGGATGATATGGCATTCCACTACCTCGACCTGCTTGAGGGGCTGGGCCTGCACGAACCGGTGTACATCGCTGGCGCCTCCTTCGGCGGCTGGATCGCCGCGGAATTTGCCACATTTCATCCTGAACGAGTGAAGAAGCTGGTCTTGATCGATGCGGCTGGCTTACGCATTCCGGCGGTGCCGATACCTGACGTCTTCCGCCTCACGCCCCAGGCCGTGTTGCCGCTGGTGTTCCACGACCTGTCAAAGGCAATGGCGCTGCTGCCCAAGGATTTTGGGCCGGACACCATGGTGCAGATGTTCCATGACCGTAGCGCCTTCGCTCGCCTCTCGTGGAATCCCTACCTGCACAATCCCAAGCTGCCGCGTCGCCTCCGACGAGCCGCAGTGCCGACACTGCTTGTCTGGGGTAACCAAGACAAACTCATCTTGCCTGCCTACGCTGAAGAGTACCAACGTCTCTTGCCTTCGGCTCAGGTGGCCTATATTGACCAATGCGGTCATGACCCGACGATCGAGCAGCCGGACGAATTTGCCAGCGTGGTAGTGAAGTTTTTGCGCTGAACACAAGGTTCATGAGGGTCTCTTGGGTTCATTGGGTTTATTGAGTCAAGTGGAACTCTTTGGCTGTCGTAGTCAAGACTCACTAGACGCAACGAACTCAAGAGACGCAACAGACCTCATTTAAGGAGCGCCGATGCAATCGTATTTCTTTCACCTCATGCCGTGGACGGATTATCCTGAAGACTTTGACGAGAAGTACGAGTCCTCGTGGGTGACCTTTCCCAACAGTTTTTATGACCCGATCAAGGGAGCAGAGCTGTACAACCGTTACCTGGATGAACTGGAGTACGCTGATACCCTGGGCTACGATGGCATCTGTGTGAATGAGCACCACCAGAATGCCTATGGTCTGATGCCTTCACCCAACGTCATTGCCGGCA
Organism: Binatia bacterium; assembly: GCA_041487975.1. Lineage (GTDB taxonomy): Bacteria > Desulfobacterota > Binatia > Bin18 > Bin18 > JACQEL01. Next base: position 2,141 of record JBGPOI010000092.1, read on the forward strand.
TGCTGGCGCGACGGACCAAAAACGCCAAGATCGCTATCCTGGGCAACGGTTTGCCCTTGCGCGCCAATCCGCTGCGCGTGGCTGAGGAAATCGCCATGCTCGACGTGGTGACGCGCGGACGTATCATCTCCGGATTCGTGCGCGGCATCGGCTGCGAGTATTTCTCACTTGATGTGAATCCGACTTTCTCGCGCGACATGTTCTACGAGGCCCACGATCTCATCGTGCGTGCCTGGACCGAGCCCGGCCCGTTCGAGCATCTCGGCAAGCACTATCAGTATCGTTACGTCAATGTCTGGCCCCGGCCTTACACCAAACCGCATCCGCCGATCTGGCTGCCGTCCGCCGGCAGCTCGGAAACCATCGAGTTTGCCGCCCAGCAACGCTATCCCTATGTGTCGGTCTTCACGCCGATCGACAATGTCAAACGTTTGCTGGATTCGTATCGCACCTGCGCGCGCGAGAAGTTCGACTACGAGCCTGACCCGGTGCAACTCGGCTATGCACCGGGGACTTATGTGTCTGACGACGAGCAGCGCGCTCACGATGAGGCTGAGGAACATAGTCGCTTCTTTCTCAGCAAGGCGTTCAAGATTCCCCCCCACTTCCTGATTCCACCCGGTTACGTCACTGAGAATTCCCTGCGTGGATTTCTTGCCGCGCGCCTGGGGGAAGGTCCGACGCTGAATGGGACCATTGCTGGGACGCCCGCGACGGTGATAGACCGCTTGATTGCCGACTATGACTTTCTGGGCGGCTTTGGTTACATCATTACTGGGGCGGGACCGGGAAATGCCACCCATGAACAGACGGTCAAACACATGACCCTGTTCCAAACCGAGGTAATGCCAGCACTTAAAAAGTATCATGCGCAGAAAGCCGCGAGCCTCGTCCAGGCTTCGCGCCTGTAAGCCCGGTACGCTTGGTGAGTTTGCTTTTTACCGCGGATTCGGTTAAAAATGATACGCTCAAAAAACGGCTCTGTGCGTGGGCGCATATAGGGCCAAAACCAGGGAAGGAGGAGTAGTATGAAACGAGGATTGGGATTTTGGGCCCTTTGGGTTTTTGCCCTCACGGGGCTCGGCAGCGGTTGTGCCATGCCGCAGAAGAAGCGCGACGGGCTAGTGCTGGGCGCCATGACTGGCGCGATTGTCGGTGGTGGCGCTGGCGCTGGGATCGCAAGTTCGGGCGATCGCGACGACTTAGGTCCGGGTATTGCCATCGGCGCGGCTGGTGGCGCCGTCATTGGTGGCCTGATTGGCTACCTCCTGGCTGGAGAAGAAGCGGCCCCGGCGCCTGCTGCACAGCCTGGTGCTCCTGCGGCCAGACCGGCACCGACACCTCCACCGCCTTCAGCCGCGGCTCCGGCTCCGCGCGAATCGAAGAAGATCGTTCTGCGTGGGATCAACTTCGACTTCGACAAATCGAACATCAAACGTGAGTTCGTGCCTGTGCTGGATGAAGCAGCGCAGATTCTCAAGGATAACCCCAGCGTGAAGGTGACGATCGAGGGCCATACCGACTCGAAAGGCACCGACGCCTACAACCAAAAACTCTCCGAACGCCGGGCCAATGCCGTGAAACACTACCTGGAGTCCAAGGGAGTAACGGCGAATCGTCTCGATGCGGTTGGGAAGGGTGAAAGCCAGCCGGTCGCGCCCAACACCAAGCCTAACGGGAAGGACAACCCCGAAGGGCGGGCAATGAACCGCCGGGCCGAACTGAAAGTCCAGTAAGCCAAGCGTGAGCGGGGTGATACGGTAACCACCCCGTTTGTATACAGCAGGGGCGTTCGATTGAACGCCCCTGCACGACCCCGCCCTCCTATCTCGGCCTCCCTCGTAAGGGGGAAGGCACAGAGCAACCTTGCCCAAGTCCATTTCATCCCAGCTTCGGCTTGGTTACACGCACGGCCGCGAATAAAAACAACAGAAAGAATCCAGCGAGGAAGAGCACGTCGCTGCTCACTTCGGCGAGCCCGGCACCTTTGAGAACAATGGCGTGCAAGGCATGGGCGAAATAGCGGGCCGGTAGACAGTGCGAAAGGATGCTGATGGCCAGCGGGTAGTTGTCGGTGGGCACCAAGATGCCGGTAATCATGATCGAAGGAAACATCACGAAAAAGCCGAGAAAAATCGCCTGTTGTACATGTCGTGCCCAGGCCGAGAAGAAAATACCGAACGCCATGGTGGCGAACAGGAATACCAGCGCCACGCCTAGGAGCAGGACGAGGCTACCTTTGACTGCGATGCCATAAAAGAGATAGCTTCCGGTCAGCATCATCCCCAGGGCAATAAGTCCTATCCCCACGTAAGGGATCATCTTGCCGATCATAATCTCGGCTAGAGACAGTGGGGTGGCGAGTAACTGCTCAAAGGTGCCGCGTTCACGTTCTCCCACCAGCGACACCGCCGCGATCATTAGACAAATTTGCGTGAGCATGTTCGCCGGCATGGCCGAGAGCAGGCCAAAGCGATCCTGTAGGCCCGGGTTGTACCAGTAGCGTTTCTCGATCGACACCTGTGGGGTGGTAATGCGTTGCTCGCTGCGATCCCGCGTTGGCAGATGAGACAAAGAGAAAGTGGTGGCCGCCTGATTGATATAGTTGGCGAGCCGCAGCGCACTGGCGGTCTTGGCGCCATTGAGCAAGATCTGAATCGGGGCTTCCTGTCCGCGCTCCAGCTTATCGTCGAAGTTCCACGGAATGACGACGCCGGCCAGGCCATCCTGGCGGCGCAAAAAATCCACCACGGCATCTTCGCTGAAGACGAACTGGGGCTCTTGCAGGGCGGTCAACGAAGTCAGATCGGTAATGAGTTGGCGCGAGAGCGCGGTCTGCGACTGATCGTACACGGTCCACTCCGCATGGTTGACTTCGTTGGTGACGGCTAACCCGAAGAGAATCAAATACATAACCGGCTGGGCGAGAATCGCCGCCAGGAGGCCGCGGTCGTGCCGCATCGTGCGCGTTTCTTTCCGGGTCATGGCTAATACATTACGGAGTCGCATAAAGGCCTCTTTTGCTAGCCGTGTTTTTTGATGGCGCGCGACACACCGGTAAGGAGGAGCAAGAGAAAGCCACAGAGAATAACCACCTCGGGCCACAACTCCTCCAGCCCCTGGCCCTTCATGTACACTCCGCGGGTGATGCGCAAGTAATGCGTGAGTGGGAGTACCTCGCCAATCACCCGAAAAGGAAGGGCCATTAACGAAAGGGGAAACAAAAAGTCGGAGAGCATCATCTGTGGCACCATGATCAGGATACTCCGCTCCAGGGCGTCAACCGAAGAGTGGGCTAGGCTGGAGATCAGGAGTCCCATAGAAAGGCCGATCAGCAGGAAGATGGGGGTAACCGCGAGCAACAACCAGACATTGCCGGTCGGGAAGATGCCAAAAATCAGCCAACTGAAAATGATACTGCCGGCGACCGCGCCCATGGCGACCACGCCAAAAGGGAGAATCTTCCCCAACACAACTTCCAAGGGTGTGACCGGCGTCACCAACAGTTGCTCAAGGGTACCGGCCTCGCGTTCGCGGACAAGGGCCAAGGCGGTGATGAGGACAGTCAAAAACATGCAAATCATGCCCAACAACCCCGGGATGGTGTAGGCCGTCCCGGAAAGTGTGGGGTTGAACAACATGCGGCTCCGCGTCGTCACGACACCGGTCGCTTCAGGCCGCAGGTTGCGCTCGGTCACCGGCGTCCGTTCCAGACGGGTATGGGTGTAAAACGTTTTGGCCATGGCAGTGAGAAACCCTTCGGCGCTGGTGGCCAGCGTGGTGTCGGAGGCATCTAGCAGAAGCCCAAGCCGCACTTCTTTGCGGTTGGCGATGAGTTCGCTGAAATCCGCGGGGATCATCAGCGCGGCGCGACAATGCTCACGACCGAAAAATGAGTTGACGTCTTCCAGGGTGCGTAAGGGAGTGACGATGAAATAGCCAGTGGCTGTGATGTCACTGAGAAGCTGTCGGCTTTCCCTGGTGTGCGCGCGATCCAAGACACACAGCGGCAGGTGGTCGAAATCGGTGGTAATGGCATAGGCCAGCAAGGTGATCTGGAAGACCGGAATGAGGAGCATGATGGTCAGGGTAAAGCGATCGCGCCGCAGTTCGACGAACTCGCGCCACAGGAGCGTACGCAAGCGGCCGATTTTGTCGTGCAAAGAATTCACGCGTTGTGCTCCTGAGCAGTTTGGCGTTGACGGATCATGCCGGCGAAAACCTCCTCGATCGAAGGAAGAGCGGCCGTGCAGTCGAGCGCGGGATCTAGGGCATGGAGATGGTGACGCAAGCGGTCCAGGCTTGCGCGACTCCCCTCGGCCAGGAGCAGGTGAACCTCGCCGTTGCTTTCTGGCTCGATGTGGTAACCGGCAGCACGAAGAGGCGCCACGGCTCCGGTCAACACGCGCGGCTCGTCGTGCAGTAAACGCACGCGGTAACCGTTGGCGAAAGTCACTTTCAGTCCGAGCGGCGAGTCAAAGCCGATCAATTTTCCGCGGTCGATGAACCCGACATGATGGGCATGTTCCATCTCGTCCAGGTAATGGGTCGTAACAAATAAAGTCTTCCCTTCCGCGGCCAGTTCGCGAATCAGGCTCCAGAAGACTTGCCGGTTGATCAAATCGACGCCGGCGGTGGGTTCGTCGAGGAAGATGATGTCGGGGTCGTGCAGGAGCGAGCACGCCAGGGCGATGCGTTGTTTGATGCCGCTAGGGAGTTCCCGCACCAGCGTATTCTCCTGGCCGGCGAGCCCGAGGCGGGGGAACAGTGTGGCTTGGCGCGAGGCGATGCGCGCCGTTGACAGGCTGTAGAGGCCACCGAAGAACAACATATTCTCCTGCACGGTGAGAGAGGCGTAGAGTGAGACTTTTTGTGACATGTAGCCGATACGGGAACAGATCTGATCGGCCTCGGTGCGGATGTCGAGCCCGGCAACCCGCGCGGTTCCTGCGCTGGGGGTCAGCAGTCCGCACAGCATACGGATTATAGTGGATTTCCCTGAGCCGTTGGACCCGACGAAGCCGAACACTTCCCCGCGCTCAACTTGAAAGCTGACTCGGTCAACCGCGGTGAATGCTCCGAAGCGACGGGTGAGGTTCTCGACCTGGATGAGGGCGGTGTCGTTAGGCATGACGGCAAAATCGCACAGGCCGGCGGCCTGTGCCACCAAGATATCCCAGTAAGGAAAAACAGTGGCACAGCCGGCCCGGCTGTGCATGTTCTTACGACTCCTTTTCTGCCTGTTCAGTTAACTCGGTAAACACCATCTCCAGCGTTGGCATCACCAGCTCCACGCTGAGCCCCTCTTCGTGCAGATCGTGCAGAGCCACTTGAACGGCTGAACGGAGGAGGGCAGTTTCTACCGTCACCGTTTCGCCCACGACCCGCACGCGCTGCACCCAAGGCGTGTGTTGGAGGTTTGTCATGAGTGCCGGGCTCGGGTCTCCCAGCAAACGGTAGGCATTCCACGGAAAGCGCGCTTTCACTTCCTGTGGAGTTCCTTGCGCGCGTATCCGACCGCGGTAGAGGTATGCCACGGCATCGCAGCGCTCGGCCTCGTCTAGATAGCCGGTGGACATCACGATGGTGACGTTCTGGAGTTGCCGCAGGATTGTCCACATCTCCCCACGCGCGATGACGTCCACGCCGTTGTTGGGTTCGTCCAGGATCAAGACCTGGGGCTGGTGCAGAAGCGCACACATCAACGCCAGCTTCTGTTTCATACCGCCGGAGAGGGAGGAGGCGAGGAACGTGGTAAACTTCTCTAACTGCGTAATCGCCAACAACTCCGCGGCCCGCTGACGAAAGAGCGCTCGTGGAATACCATGGACGTCGGCAAAGAACTCCATATTATGTTGGACGCTCAAGTCGGGATACAGACTGAAGGTCTGAGGCACGTACCCCAGGCGCTCTTTGATGGCCTGCGACTGAGAGGCAATATCGTAACCCAAAACCGCGGCTGTCGTCGCGTCAAAATCCAGCAGCCCAACCAGAATCCGCAGTAAGGTGGTTTTGCCCGCGCCGTCCGGGCCGACGACACCAAAGATGCACGGCTGGTTAATGGTCAGGTTGATGCCGTCGAGCGCCATAACTGACCCGAAGCGCTTACGCAGGTTGACGAGAGAAATGACCGGTGTCGCCATCGTCGTCTTCGTTCATGCCGGGGTGCCTGTTGAACTTTAGCGCTGTGCCACGGCTGCCTGCATCCCGTCCAGATACACTGCCCCTTCCATGCCCGGCTTGAGTCGCTCGACCTGAGCGAGAATCCGCACCTTGGTGGCAAACACCTGCGTGATCCGATCATTCTTGACCTCGATGTTCTTTGGCGTGAATTGGGCGATGTCCTCGATAAAGCTGACTTCGCCAGGAATGAATTCGCCGGGTAGCGCGTCGGGTTCGATAGCGACCTTGTCGCCGACATGCACCTTCCCCAGATCCGGCACCGGCACGTAGATGCGTACGTATTTGTCGAGGGGATCCAGTAGGGTCGCGACGCCCGTGCCTGGAGTCACGTATTCCCCGGTGCGGATCAGGCGAGTCTGCACCGTGCAGTCACAGGGCGCATGGATGGTATATTTGTCGAGAATGATGCGCATTTGGTTGAGGCGCTCGGTTTCCACGGCGAGCTGGCGCTTTTGCACGGCCAGGGCGTCTTCCGCGAGTTGGATCTGGCGCAGGTTGGCTTCGGCGATGGCCACGGACTCGCGTTCGTGGGCAACCGCCGCCTGGGCCACATCAAGGTGGTTCTTCGCTTCATCGAATTTCTGCTGGCTGATTTGCTCGGCCTGCAGTAATTCCTTGCGCCGGCTAAACTCTTTCTCGGCGAACTCCAGGTCGGAGGCTACCTTGGCAAGATTGGTCTTCGAGGCGCGGAGCTGCGTGGGATAGGTGTCGCGTGCCAGGGCGAGCTGATTGTCTGCCTGCTGGATTTTCGCTTTCAAGAGTTCAAGATTCAGTTCTTGCTGAGCGACTTGTGACTGATAATCGCGGGCATCGATGACGGCCAGCACGTCGTCCGTGCGCACACGGCTGCCGTCGGTGAACGTCACGTCGTTGACCCGGCCGGCGATCTCACTTTTGATGATTTTTTCTTCGCCTTCCACGAAACCAGTGAACATGAGCCGGTCGGTGCGGTGTGTCCGGGTGTAGTAGAACGCGCCGGCCCCTACAGCGAGAAGGATAAGCAATAACACCGGAAGACGTTTCTTCATAAGTTATTAAGAAGAATTCGCTTTGTTCTGTCAAGCAGAGCAAAGAAGGACTGGAGAGCGCAACTCACCGCCTCTGCTTTGCTCACGAGGTGGTGACCGCGGGTCAGTCAGTTGGTCTTTGCTTGTCCGATTTTCTCCGCGGCGCTCGCCCGGATCGCCGGCAAAATCCGGTCGGCAAGGAAGGCGTGAATCGCGGCGACGCTGGTTTTTGCCCCCGTTTTTTCTTTTTCCGCCACACACGCTTGTTGATCTTGCGGCAGCGTTACCGGTGCGCCAAACCAGTTGTGCAACAAATACAAGGCGATCACCTGACCCGCTAGCGCGTTGCCCGCCAGATTCCAATGAGTATTCCGGTCATAGTAGAGTTTTTCTCCCGCCTCCTGTCGGCATTGAAAATAGGCGGTCAGGTCAATCACCGGAATGCTCGGGTCGACCTGAGTTCCGATTGCCTGAATCAGTCTGGCGGGCAAGGTCCAGTCGTAACGATCCAGGTCGGCGTGATAGCGCTCCACTAATTGCGACCGTAGCGCCGGGTCCACCTGCGTCTCGCTTGGCGCCAAGGTGATGAGCACCTTCTGGCCATCGTGCAAAAGGCCGGCGGCAAAGCGCATGAAGTCGTAGACCGCGACATATCCGGCAAGCAACTCGTCCACGCGCGAGAAATCGAAATTGACTAATTGCCCGTTAGTGATGGTGAAATACGTTTCTTCGGTAAAATGAATGAAATTGTTGTCCGCGGCGATATTGTAGCGGGGGTCAGGAATCAGTGGTGGGGGGAAAGCAGGCGGAGTGGGGCGGAAATTGAGGGCATAAGCATAGGCATAGTCGAAAAGCCGCAGGGGAAATTTGTGTGGAATGTGGCTTCTGCTGCTGCCGTCGGCGATGTTGAAATCTTTGTCGCTAAAGACTTGGTTCGGCGTCCACCGTGGAGGCGTGTACTTGAACGCGATATCGAGGAGGTCGTTGCCGAGGAAGACATTGAAAATCGCGGCGTCGGGGTGAAGAATGGCCGACCAGTATTGGTAGGCGGCGCGATAATCGCTCACGGACGTGGCGGGTTCACCTAAGTTGACGATTCTCACTGCTGGTTTGGTGGTGACCGCGTTCACCAGCCTGGCGGCGACCCCGCTGTAGGAATAATCGGACACCATGATGCTGTACGCGAAGGAGTCACCCAGGCTGAGGATGCGCCATTCCTCAGGCGGCTTGGCGGCCGGGAGGGTCGTATCGTTATAGTTTAAGGCGCGCAGGTTCACGAGGCCGTGTTCGTCAACGTACGCAGTGGAGAACCGCGCCCGTTCATAAGCCAGAAGAATCCACTCCGCGCAACACAGAGAGAGCGCGAGAGCGCAGAGAAACAGTGCGCAGTTGAGCGCGAACCCCGCGAGTCGGCCCTTCGGCGAAAATTTCACTTTTTGTTTACCTCAGATCCGTCTCGTCCCCGCGTCAGTCCGGGTGAAGATGAGAGCAGCTCTCTCTAGCAGCAAGTGATTACGGGCGGAACAATCTCGGGAGTCCGGATGCCATGGGGCTGTACTACCAATTGCCTCTCGCAGAGTCAAATTGATACCCGCGAAACCTGGATCAATGACGGCGCGCAACCGCCGCAGTAGGCAGTGAGTGCTTTACCTCTCTCCCTTCTGGTGTTAAGCAGACACAGTCCAGGTTTCACGCCGTGACGTTGGCTGGCGCGATCTGAGTACGAAATCGCCAGGAGAGAAAGTATGAAGAAAAGAATGTTTTGGGGAGCAGTGTTCGGCACGCTCCTGCTCGCTACTGCACCAGCCTTGGCAGACATCATCCTCTCGCTGGAAAACCCCGGCAACGGACAAGCCGTCACGGGTATTACTGTTATCTCCGGATGGGCGTTTGCGCAGAATAGCCAACCTTTGAGACTCAATTTGCTCATTGACGGCGTTACGCGAGAAGACCTGCCCATTCTCTGCTGCAGTCCCCGTCAGGATGTTGCCAATAAAGTCCAGGGTGCTCCGCCGAACACCGGGTTTGCTCTTTTGTTTAGCTACGGCTTGCTCACCCCTGGCCCACACACGATCGGTGTACAAGCTAAAGCCGACGGCGAACCCAACAACAAAGTCGTCGAGTATCCGGTGACGAACGTTAAGCCCGGGGCGCAGAGTTCGGACCCTTCTCCGCTCTTTTTCGGCTTTTTGGACCAGCTCAGTGCCAACGGGGCGAGGACCGGATTGGATGGTGAGGAACTCATCATCGCCCCGGTAACGGTTGTGGACATTACCGCGGGGGGAACCCGGAAAGCAACGTTACGGCTGCTCTGGGCATCCAATACTCAGGCCTTCGGTCTCGTAATGTCCGCCTCGGACACGAGTTTTGATGACAGCGTACAGCCGATCTTCACTAATAAATGCGCCACGTCGGGCTGCCACGACAGCAGCACGGCGCAGAATGGTAATCTGGATCTTTCGCCGGGAAAGGCTTTTAAGAAACTCGTTCCTGTCAAAAGCAATCAGGACTCGAATCTTTTTCGCGTAAACCCGGGGAAATCCTCTGACAGCTACCTCTACCGGAAAATCATTTCCGGCGGAGCGATTGCGTCGGGAACGAGAATGCCACCCGCCTGTGTGAACAACCCTGGTTCGTGCTTGTCAGACAGTGATACGCAAGCCATCGCAGGCTGGATCGATGAGGGCGCGCCACCGCCGCAGCAATAATCCGCCGAGGGAGGGACACCCCAGCGGAGGACCTCTCCACTGGCTTCCCTCTCCCTTACTCCCGGGGCATCTCTAGCTCTTACATTACTGGAAAATCTTATCTTTTTCTTAATCGGGCCGGACCGCTTCCCTTCTTCCTCCGCCGGCTTCCTCGTTTACTCCCTGGCGGGAATGTGGTAACACTGGCCAGGACTTCTCTGCCGGGAGGAGAGCACCATGTCCGGCCATTCTAAATGGAGCACGATCAAGCACAAGAAAGCCCTCAAAGACGCTCGTCGGGGCAAGATGTTTACGAAATTGATCAAAGACCTCACCATTGCCGCCCGTATCGGTGGCAGTGACCTGAGCTCGAATCCCCGCCTGCGTACCGCGCTGGCTGCGGCTAAGGCTGCGAGCATGCCTAATGACACGATTGAGCGAGCGATCAAGAAGGGCGCGGGGGAGTTGGAAGGTGTGACGTATGAGGAAATCGTGTATGAAGGGCATGGCCCCGGCGGGGTCGCTATCATGCTACAGGTTCTGACCGACAACAAGAACCGCACGGTCTCTGAGATCCGTCATTTCTTTACCAAGCACGGCGGTAACCTGGGCTCTCCGAATTCGGTGGCCTGGATGTTTACCAAGAAGGGCATCATTACCCTCGATAAAGGGCAAGTCGATGAGG
>JBGPOI010000093.1:0-12664 GCA_041487975.1 Binatia bacterium
GATGCCGAAGAGAAAAGTGCTGATCGCGGGTGCATCCGGTCTGGTCGGGGGTGCCGCGGTGCGGCAGTTTGCCCAACTCAAGGATTGGGACGTGGTCGGGGTCTCCCGTCGCATCCCTGCCGGCCTGGAGGGGGTCACCCTGTTGTCGGTTGATCTCACCGACCAGCGGCGCTGTGCCGAGGTTTTTGGGCAGATGCCCGACGTGACTCATGTGGTCTACGCGGCCGTCAACGAAACCCCAGGCCTCATCCAGGGCTGGCGCGATCGTGAGCAAATGGCCACCAACCTGGCAATGCTGGAAAATCTCTGTGAGCCGCTGACGGCTGCCGCGCAGGGCTTGCAGCATGTCTCACTCCTGCAGGGCACCAAAGCGTATGGAGCCCACCTCGCTCCCGTCGCTATCCCGGCGCGGGAACGACAGCCGCGCCACCCGCATGAGAACTTCTACTGGTTGCAAGAGGACTACCTGCGGGCAAAACAGGTAGGCAAGTCCTGGCAGTGGACCATTTGGCGCCCGCAGCTCATCTTTGGCGACGCGATTGGCAGTAATCTGAACGTGATCCCAGCCATCGGCGCGTATGCCGCCGTGCGGCGCGAGGCTGGACTGCCGCTGTCATTCCCGGGCGGCCCGCCGTTCGTGTTTGAGGCTGTGGACTCCGATCTGTTAGCCCGGGCAATGGAGTGGGCCGCTACGACACCTGCTGCCGGCAACGAGATCTTCAATATCACTAATGGCGATGTCTTCGTGTGGCAGAATGTCTGGCCCATGATAGCGGAAGCCGTGGGCATGAAGGTCGGACCGCCGGAACCGCTCTCATTGGCGCAGGAGATGCCGAAGCGAGAGGCGGAGTGGGCGGCGATCGTGCGGAAATACGCTCTCCGCGCTCCCACCAGCCTCCATGCGTTCGTCGGGGAATCTTTTTCCTTGGCTGACTTCTGTTTTGCCTATGGGATGGACCTCACCCCACCGCCCATGCTGGTGAGCACGATCAAGCTCCGGCAAGCCGGGTTTCACGACTGCCTGGATACCGAGGACATGTTGCGGAAATGGTTTCGCCGGTTCCAAGAGCTACAGTTGCTGCCACCGCCATGAGTGCGAGGGATGGAAACGTCGCGCACGCAGACATACCGATAGTGCAGCAAAAGGAGAGAATATGACAAGGATTGCAATAGAGACCGTCGAGATTTTCGGGACCGGCGTCGTCCACGCTGAGGGTGTGGTGATCGACCGCGACGGCAACGCCTGGGGCGGAGGCCGCAATGGCAAAGTCTATAAAGTGAGCCCGGACGGAGTCGTCCATGAGGTGGCGCAACTCCCTCCAGATTCGGTCCCGAATGGGGTTACGCTGGATAGAGCGGGAAACTTCGTGTACTGCGACCTCAAACGGAAGGCAGTCATGCGTCTGGCGCCAGATGGGACGGTCACGATGATTGCGGATCGCGCGGGCGACTTGCCCTTGTCGATTCCCAACTTTGCCAGTTACGATGCCGAGGGCAATCTCTACGTATCGAATTCGAGCACCCAACGTGGCAAGCAAGTGTTCGAGGAGTTTGCCAACCCGGCACCGAACGGCGCCCTCGCTCGTATCCGCCCGGATGGCCGCGGGGAGGTCGTCGCCACGGGGATATACTTTGCCAACGGGACGGCGATCGATCCCAACGAGGACGCGGTCTACGTCTTGGAGAGTACACGCAACGATTGCGTGCGTATCCAGATCAACAAAGATGGCACGTTTGGCAAGCCCGAAATCTATGCGCAAGGGTTTCCCGCCCTGCCGGACGGCATGGCGTTCGATGTAGAGCGCAACCTCTACATTACGCTGCCGGGGGTGCCGAAGGAAGGAAAACTTGCGCCTGTCAATAAAATTATCCGCGTGGATCCCAACGGCAAATGGGAACTCTTGATCGATGATCCAGCCGGCACCAAGCTGGCATTCCCGACGAACTGCGCGTTTGGCGGACCAGGGTTGCAAGAACTCTTTCTCGCCAATCTTGAAGGCGACCACTTCAGTCGCGTGCGCACCCCGTTTCGCGGACACCCACTCTATCACCAGAGGTGAACTTTAAAGAGCAAAGGGGCAATGGAGAAATGGGTAAAAGGGGAAAGGGAAAAAGAAAAGACGCTCGTTGATGCTTTCTTCCTTTTCGCCGCTTGGCCGTTGCGCAGCAACCTGCCCGACGTGGCGTTCGTGCACTTGCCATCTGCGAAGGTGACCTGGCCGTTCACCAGGACCCAACGGTATCCCTCAGCCTTCTGCACTCGGCGCCACTCGCCAGCCGGCAAATCGTGGACAACTTCCGAAGGCAGGATTTTGAGGTTCTCCAGATCATAGACGATAATATCGGCCGCCAGGCCTTCTCGCAGACAACCACGGTCCTTAATACCGGCTGCCCATGCCGTCAGGTAACTGAGACGGTAGTGGGCCTCTTCGAGAGACAGGACTCCCGAATCCCGCACCATCCACGCGAGCATATCGGTGGAATACGTGCCTGGCGTGATAAACTTGATGTGCGCCCCACCATCCGACACTCCTGGGAGAGTATACGGCGAGGCCATAATCTCCCGATAGTTTTCCACATTCGCATTGATAACGGGTCCGGCCCAGATGGTGTTGATATTGTCTGCGACCGAGAGATCGAGCATAGCATCAATAGGATGCTTGTTTTCCTTCTCGGCTATCTGGCCGACGGACAGGCCCTCGTACTTCTTTTTGAGGTCCTCGCGCCTCACCTGATGGGCAACGAATGCGGTCAGCTCGCCAAACAAGAAGTCGCGCGACTTCGTGCCCGCATCGTACTCCTCGCGGAGTGCCGCACGAATACGAGGATCAGCGAGTTTGGTCTTTTTCTCTTCCAGCGTGCCGGTGGTCGCTTCGCGCCAATTTGGACTGTCGTCGAACAAATTCCAGTTCTCAAAGGTGATATAGTTCGCCGCCCGCGCAGTCACGGCCTGCCCGAACACCGGCTTCCCTTGTTTGTTGGCCTCCGCTAACCACCGTAGCTGGGCGCGATAGACATAGGGAAACTTGTCATTCACCGCCACGGCATTAAACAGCACGGGACGGCCACTTTCTTCGGACAGGAGCGCGTTAAAATTGAAGTCGTTGTGCATGCCTGCCCTGGGATCATCGACTCCGACACTCGAGCGGGTAAATTGAATGCATCCCGTGCCCTTCTCTCCTAGCGCTCGCGCCATAGTGACGTAGAGGTCCTCCGGCTTGGCATTGCCCCAATCGACCGCCTCACGCGGATTCCGGCCCATGGCCGTGACCGCAGTGACGGCGTCTTCTATCGCGAAGCCCCGGCCAAAAACCAACCAGGCCGCCAGCACGTGTCCGGCTCGTCCCCGCCCACCCTGACAGTGCACAACCACCGACTCACCTTTGCTAGCTGATTCCTTAAGGAAAGGCAGAATACGTTCTTTCAGCAGACCGATATCGCACAGATGGTAGTCTGCTATTGGTGCCCAACATATATTCTCTGAGCCAAACTCTCTACTGTAGGCCGCCAACAGGTCTTCTTTATAGGACCTGAGCTGATGGTCATGCAGCAGGCAGCACACGCGTCTGATGCCTTGCTCCTTCATATAGGCAATCCATTCGCCAATCCGGAGCAACGAGTACGCTGGTCCCTGGGCGCCAAACACCAGGGGTTCATTCTGAGCCGCTGGTCCTAAGCGAAATTTTCGCATACTTTCCCTCTGAACAATTAGTGATTCCACCGTGTGATTCTTGTGGATAGCGTCACGTCTGCTCAGCGTTTCTCAGCAGGTTCTTGAATTCCACGATGACCTTCTCAGGTCAGTCTGACGGCTTCGGCAGCATCTTCCGTCACCTGGCACACCGCGAAGAGGCCCAGTGCGCCCACCAGAGCGAGAGCGAGCCAGGCCACGCGATACGTTCCCGAGCGGTCGGTCAGAAAACCGAAGAGGGGAGGACTGAGCAAAGAGGCCGGGGTCGCAAAGACTTGGACCAAGGAAATTGCTGAGCCGGCCGACTCCCGTCCTGCTGTCTCGATGACGAGTGTGCCCAACACCCCGGTCCAAGCAAAGGCGGATGCACCAAGCAAAACGGCGAAACCCACGACCACTAACAACGGCGTCTGACGCGGCATGGCTGCTGCGCCGAGTGTGCTGCAGACGGTCAGCAGTACGATGAGCAGGAGCACTGGTCGCCGTCTCCCCTGAAAGTGCCGGTCGCTGAAAAGACCCCAGCCAATCCGTGCGGCCATGGCCACGCCATTGACCACGGCTAAGAGTGCCGCTGCTCCGACGACTGGCGTATCCAGCGCTTCGTGCAGGAAGAGGACGAAATACGTACTCACCGAGTATTGGGTAAAGAGCTGGCAATTGAAGATGAGGCCGAGCCACCAGATCCGTTTGTCGCGGGTGAGATTACGCAGAGAGCGCGGCGCCGCCGTGCCTGCTTCGGCCTTGCGGGGTGGATCGTAGTACGCGACGAAGACCAGCACTGCACCCACAAAGGCCATGAGTCCGCCTAAGACATACGCCGTGCGCCAACCGTAAGCGACGGCCAATACCGGCGCTACACTGGCTGCAAGGATGCCACCGAGCGGTACCCCCGTCTGGCGAATGCCCATGGCGACGCCGCGTTGGCGTGGGGGAAACCAGCGCATGACCGCCGCGCTGCCAGCCGGATTCTGACTCCCGTTCCCCAGACCGAGCAGCAAGCAACTCGCTAAGAGGCCCCAGAAGCCGCTGCTTCGCGCGATGGCCAGGGCAGAGAGCGCAGTGACGAGACCGGAAAGAATCAAGACCCGACGCTCCCCTACGCGATCAGCCGCCCGTCCACCGAACAGCGCGGACGGCGCCGCCGTCAGAGAAATCGCGGTGGCGATCAGACCGATCTCAGTACGGCTGATCTGGAAGTCGGTCTGCAGTAAAGGCGCGAGGGGTCCGAATCCTGCGGAAAGGGTATTCGCCGCGGCCTGGCCTAAGGTGGTGAGGCCCAACGCGTACCAGCGGTAGCGATCCGCCTGGTGGCTCATGCGCTGGAACCGAGCCAAGAGAGCCATTCATCTCCTCCTTGCGTCGCGGCCGAGTGCGATCATCACCTCCCGTCATCCCTGGGCGGCTCGCTGCAAGACGGGTGAAGCGATCAGGTATGCTAACAAAATGTTCGATTAGAAATTTAAGGCAAACAAGCCGGTGTGTCACTGCACTCGCGCTCATCCTCGCGCCGGGCGATCAGCGCGGCGGCGGCTTCGGCACTTGGTCGGTCGCTATAAGTCCGCGACGCCCACATCACGCCAAATCTTGCGCTCTCTTTGGGAACAGACAGACTATCGTGCAGGTGTCCGTTCATGCCTCGACAAGCTCAGCACGAACGGACTGGACCGGTTGTTCTTAGTTTCCCGTTCGCCCCGCGGCTTTGTTGACGTCATGCTCAGGGCGAACGGTGGCATTATGGATTCTTACTTCCGGGCCAACGGACCGCGCAGCAACTGACCGGAGAGTGCGCCGGTAGGCTCGTTATTGCGCAGCACGACCTCACCGTTGACCACGGTGGCCATGATGCCGGCCGCTTTCTGCTTGAGGCGGCGAGCGCCGGCCGGCAGGTCGTGGGCCAGCTCCGGCAGCATCGGCGTGATGGTGTCGGGATCGAAGATGACCACATCGGCGGCCCACCCCTCGCGCAGCAAGCCGCGTCCCCTCAAACCCCAGTGCGAAGCTGGGACGAAGCTCAACATCCGCACAGCTTCTTCTAGTGTCACCGCCTGTTTCTCCCGTACCCAATGACTCAGCAGATGCGTTTGCAAGGACGAGTCCATAATCTGGGACACGTGCGCGCCGGAGTCCGAGAAGGTGACCACGGACCGGGGATTTTTCATCATCTCCAGCACGTGGTCCTGGTTCTCGTTGACCAGGGGTTGGAGGAAGAATTGTTTGAGGTGCTTCGCCAGCGCCAAGTCGATGAAGACTTCCACCGGATCTGTGTTGAGGTCTGCGGCAATCTCGGCAACCGAGCGGTACGGTGGGGTGGCTTTCTCCATCACCAGGAGCCACTTGAAATTGGCCGAGCGCGGTTCGGCGCCGACCCCGCGACTTGAGTCCCGCGGTGTCTGGTGGACCGCTTCAACCAGTTTCTGGCGGATCTCAGGATCGCGGAGCTTCGCTTCCTGTTCCGCCAGCGGCAACTTGCGGATGTCACACCACACCGGCAGCTTGTCGAACGGGGTGACCGTCTCGAACGACAGCACCACATTCAGCGAGCGACTGTGCACCTGGATGAACATGCGCCCACCGGCCGCCGCGGTCTCGTCCGCTAGCGTGAAGAATGGCCGCCAGAGGTCTGGCGCCTGGCGGCTGCTGAACATGCCAAAGGTGACGGGCACACCGGTGTCCACGGCTAGCGCTTTCAGGCGAGCGAGATACTCGTGGACCCGTTCAGGATCGAACCTGACGTCTTCGTTCGCGATTTCAAACACGCCAGCGTTCAACTCCCCCATGACGCCGACCAATTGCTGGACTTCCTCCCACGTCGCCAACCGACTCGCCACCGGCTGCCCATCGGGCGTCTGATGGTTACGCGTGCGCGAGGTGGTAAACCCGATCGCGCCCGCGCGAATGGCACTGCGCACTTCGCGCTGCATCGCCTTGAGGTCCCGCTCGGTGGCCGCTTCGCTGAACGCCCGCTCCCCCATCACGTAGGTCCGTAACGCCGAATGCCCAATGTAGGCGGCATAGTTGATCCCCTTGGGGGCCTGCTCCACTGCATTCAGGTACTCGGCAAAGGTCGTCCAACTCCACTTGATCCCGGCCTCCATCGCCTCGGGGGCGATATCTTCGGCCCGCTCCAGGTTGCGCATCACCAGCTGCTTGTCCTTCTCCGCACAGGGGGCCAGCGAGAAGCCGCAGTTGCCCATCACCACGCTGGTAATGCCGTGCCAGCACGAGCACGTGCCCAGGGGATCCCAGAACACCTGCGCATCCATGTGGGTATGGGCGTCGATGAAGCCCGGCGCAACCACCTGCCCCTCGGCGTCGAGCACCTCTTTGGCGCTGTCACGGATTTTGCCAATCGTGGCCACCTTGCCGCGGGCGATGCCCACGTCGGCCCGATAGCGCGGCAGCCCTGAGCCGTCGATGACGGTCCCATTGCGAATG
Organism: Binatia bacterium; assembly: GCA_041487975.1. Taxonomy (GTDB): domain Bacteria; phylum Desulfobacterota; class Binatia; order Bin18; family Bin18; genus JACQEL01. The sequence goes on from JBGPOI010000093.1 coordinate 7,127, forward strand.
ATCAGATCGTATTGCATCATGCCTCCTTTTCCTGAGCGGACGTTACGGGGTGAGGGTTAGCCCGTTTCTAACGTGGCTTCCCTTCCGTTCCGCTGATTACGACAATCCAACACACCCAGATAATTCTTTATTGCAGAGCTAAAACCAATCAGCAAGAGGAAATTGTTATGCACCCGTTAGCTGAAGGCTTTGAACAAGAGCGCCACTCCTATGGCGAGGTTAAATCCCGCCATCCATTTCAGCGCGGCGAGATCCTGCTCGATCTTATTGAAGCGGTTGTCATAGGCTGCGATCGCCTCAGCGGCTTTTCTGGACTTCTCCTCGCTCGCGCCGGCTTCCCGCAAGGCATCGTAGACTTCAGAGATCATGGTTGCCATAACTCCTCCCATTAACACATACGGGGTTATACCGCGAGGTACTTTGAGGATGACTCCGTTGGCTGCGCGTGAGGAAAAGTAAAACGCTGAATATGCTAATACACTTTGATGCTTTCAGTCCCAATCCTTTTCCTCGTCGCATGCAGAAGCATGTCTGTCGTCAGAGAAATATCCAGCCTTTCTTTTCACCTAATCGGGGTCAATGCTCCTCTGAGCGATCAATCCTGATGCGTCCGTCAAGGTGTGCGGCCACCGGGCTATGGGTCTGGATGAAGTTGCGCACTCGATCTCTCACGTCGATGCCGATGTCCTGGATGTCCTGGTAGATGGCTGGCGCGAAGATCTCTTTGTAGCCGCCGGCAACGAGCCCCTGGAAATCCGTGGTTGCTACTGTGTAGGTCGCAACCGGGTCCAGCGGTCCATAGCCAGCCGCTGAATTCGCTGGATCCTTGAGGACCTGAATGTCGATAGCTTGGTTCGCCACCATACGGAAACGGACTCCAGACACCTGAGAAAAAAAGTCGGAACCGCTGCGCGAGACGCTGTAATTGAGCAGGTTCTGTATCTGCGCGCCACTCAGAGTGTAGACCAGAATGCGGTTTTTGTAGGGGAGCGCTGTGCGCAGCTCCTCTTCTCGAATCGTGCCAGGTGGAATCGGCTCGCGGAAACCACTGGCGGTTGAGAGCGCCAGATGCGCCGGCGCCGCCGAGCGGAAAATGTCCATGACAAAGTTCCCCAATACGGACTCCCCGGTCACCTGACCCTGAGTGGAGAGTTCGACCCCGGCTTCACCGATCACCTGAAACAGAGGAGCATATTGGGGATCGGCCTCCAAGTCAGCCTGCATTTGTGCTACCCGTTGCACGATCCCGGGGTCTTCTGGGAGATCATTGCCCATCCGTACCAAGCCGCCACTGATAGGGCTCAGCACACCATCGGTGAAGGTGAGTGTCACCTTGCTGAGGTAGGCCAAATACTGAAACGGTGAGATGATGACCGTTTTGGTGCCCGGGATGTGCGTCAACTCTTCCCGTCGGTGACTATGGCTGCCAAAAATGAGGTCGATCCCCGATACAGCCTGGGCGAGCGCCAGGTCGTCCTCATACAACGCGTGGCCGATCAGAACGACGGCATTGACGTGCTCGTTCTCACGCAGCGTCCGCACCACCTGCCGCGCCGCTTGCACTCGATCGGCGAAGGTCGCGCCTGGGACAGGACGCGACTCGGGCTTGACCAGCCGTTCAAAGTCAGAGCCAGCCAGGGCGAACACCCCTATCTTCACCCCGTCGAGTACAAACACGGCATAGGTCTTACCACCGTACTGAAACAAGGGCTGTCCTTGGCCAGCCAATATGTTGGCGCTCAAAAGCGGATAGGAGATCCGCGCACGGCAGCGGGCGAAGACCTCGGCACCGTAGTCGGCGTCATGGTTGCCAAACGCCATGGCAGCGACGATACCGTTCCACCAACTCCACTCCGCACACTGATATTTGTCGGACCAGGCGGGAGCACCGCGATTCATAGTGTCTCCGCCGCTAAAGATTAAAGTGTTTGAGTCCTTGGCAAGAGGCTTGAGGTAAGCGATGGCGCGAGCAATCCCAGCGGTGTGGGCTTGCCCTTCAGAGTAAAAAGGCACGGCATGCGAGTGATAGTCGGAGAAGTGCAGCAACGTGACAGTGGTGTGCCGTGCCGCAAACGCGGAAACCTCAATGAGAAACAGGAGCAATGTTCCTGTGAGAAAAGAGACGCTCTTCATAGACCTCCTCAGAGAATAAGGTGGGCAGTGTCCGCCCTCCTGCTCGTGCTTCCCGCTGGTGCCGCGCCGTGGTAGGTACACAGTGGTGATGGATTCTCTTGCCACCGTCTTGCGGCGCATTTCGCTCTTTGCCGATTTGCCACCAGGTAGCTTCGCCAAGATCATTGCTGACTTGCGTGAGGAACGCCATCCGCCCGGCACAGTCATTTGCTACGAAGGCGATGAGGCCCGTGATTTTTACATCATCAAGTCAGGTCAGGTGGAAGTATTGGTCAACCGTGGGGGGAACCAGCGTGAACTGGTGGCGGTGAGTGGACCGCATGAGTGGTTCGGTGAGCGAGCGCTCTTTTCCAATCGGCCGCGTGCAGCCACCATTGTGACGCGCACGGAAGTGGAGCTGTGGCGGCTCACCCAGGAAAAGTTCCTGGGCTTGATCGAAGAGAATCCCTGGTTGATCCTCCATTTCACCGAGGTCATCAACGACAGGCTATATCAGGCGAACCAGGAATTGTCGAAAAAACAGGCTGCTTTCAACTTCCAGACCGAGGCCCTTTTCTACTCCCAGACGCCAGCGCAGCAGGAACTGCTCACCCGGACTGCCGTCCTCTCGTCGCTCGAACCGTCCATCGTCCGCGGCCTGCTCAATCGCCACGATGCCATCGCCGGACTGGTGACTCTGGAAACCAACCGTGCTTTCGTCTCACGCCATAACGGCGTCCTCAGTTACCCCGAAGCGGTCCGTGAGTTCCTCCTCGGCCGTCTGACGGCTGAGGTGGGGGTTGAAGGTCTCCGTGATCTGCATGGACGTGCGGCCGAACTTTATGAGAGAGCGGGTCAATGGGACCAGGCTATCGACCATTATCTCGATGCCGAGGATTTTGTCGCTGCTGCGCGTTTGCTGGCCGTACACGCAGACGAAACTTTCGACGCCGGCCGTTTTGACCTGTTACGCAAGTGGCTTGGCCGTTTGCCTGCGCACGCACTCGATAATGGCCTTGCCACTTTGAGTGAACAAATAGAGCAGAAGTTGCATCCAATGGAGGCTAGCGCGCTTCCCGCCGCTCGCCGTCGGTTTACTCGCAGCCGGGTCTCGGCGTGGATGCAAAGTTGGGTCGGTTGCGTCGCCGGCCTCACTGCTGCTCTTGTCATCTGGAGCGCATCGCCGATCGACGGACTCAACGCTGGTAGCATGCACATGCTGGCGCTGCTCACCTGGGCAGTCATCTTCTGGGCGTTCGACGTGCTGCCCGACTATGTGGTCGGCCTCGGCCTGATTCTCGGTTGGATTCTGTTCGCTATTGTTCCTCCCGAAGTTGCGGTCTCCGGCTTCACCACCAGTCCGTTCTTTCTTATCATCGGTGTTCTCGGCATCACCGCCTCGCTACAAAGCTCGGGATTGCTTTTCCGCCTGGCGCTCTACATCCTGCGCTGCTTTCCTTTGACGTATCGCGGCCAGGCGCTTGGTCTGAGTCTGGGCGGCACGGCCATCACCACTTTCATTCCCGACTCGACGTCGGCCACCGCTATCGCTGGGCCGATCATTCTGGCGCTTTCCGACTCGCTCGGCTACGCGCGCCGCAGTCGTGGCTCGGCCGGCCTCGCCATGGCCGCCTTGCTGGGTTTCGGCCAGATGGGTCCTTTTTTTCTCACCGGCGCCGCCGAAAATCTGTTGGCCTGGGGGCTATTGCCGGAGGCGGCCCGCGCGCAGATTACCTGGGGGAGTTGGGCGCTGGCGGCGCTGCCGCTGATGATTGTGACCTTTGGCAGCGCCTTTGCCCTGACTATGTTTTTTTTCCCGCCTGAATTTCAGCCCACTATTTCACGTAGCCTGATTGAGACGCAGATCGAGGCGCTCGGTCCACCGTCGCGCGCTGAGATCATTAACGGCGCAATTCTCATCGGTGCTATGGTTGGCTGGATCAGTGCCCCATACCATCAAGTCGATGTTGCCTGGATCGCTATGAGTGGGCTGGCACTGTTACTCGCAACCAATCTGCTAGATCGCATGACCTTTCGTTCCGGGATTAACTGGGATTTTCTCTTCTACTTGGGCGCGGTGCTGAGCCTTACCAGTGTAGTGCGACAGCTCGGCGTTGACACGTGGTTGATCCATCAACTCACACCGTTGCTCGAACCGTTAGCGGAACGGCCGGCGCTGTTTCTTTTGGACATGGGGTTGGCGGTATTCGCCGCCCGCTTCATTTTGCCGAGCTTTCCTCTGGTTTCGCTGCTTACCCTCACGGTCGTACCGGTTGCTGCCAACGCCGGCATCAATCCGCTGGTGCTCATTCTGGTGATCTGCACTACCGTCAGCGTCTGGTTTCTGCCCTATCAGAGCACCTGTTATCTCGCACTTTATTTCGGCACTAAAGAGAAGGCCTTCTCTCACGGTCAGGTGCGGATCTTGGCTTGGAGTTACGGCCTGATCTATCTCCTGGCGATTCTCGTCGCACTTCCTTATTGGTGGCTGCTTGGACTGCTGTCGTGAGAGGAAGCCATCAGCGCTCAGCAGTCAGCTTTCAGTTCTGTGTAGGGTGCATTTATGCACCGTTCATTGGTGCGCGGAGCGCACCCTACAAAGACTGCTGATGCCCTACGAAACTGCGGCTGCCTCCGCTGCCACCCAGGTGCGATACGGCCCCAGACGGGTCATAAGCATGGCGGCGATCAAAGCGGCCACCACAAACGCGCTCAAGACCAGCCCATATGAGCCGGTGCGGTCGAAGCCCACGCCCATGAGCAGCGGGCCGACCACTCCACCTAGAGTAAACGCGGCAAAGGCATAACCGTAAATCTCGCCGAAGGCGCGCAGACCGAAATAACGGCTCACCAGGTACGCGATGATGTCGCCTTCCGCTCCCATACCCAGCCCGACCAAAAAAGCGGCCGCAAACGCCCAACTTCCTGTTATTTCGCTCCATAAGAGAATAAATCCCAACGCCGCTCCGCAGAAAAAACAGACCGCCACCGCCGACGCAAAAAAGCGGTCTAGCAAATAGCCGGTCCCCACTCGTCCCAGCAACAGGGCTCCACCAAGCAGTGAAGTCGCTAAGGCCGCATTCTGCGCAGAGACGCCACGGTCAGTGAGCAGCGGCACTAGATGAATGAGGCAACCATGGACACAAGCCGACATGAGGAAGAAAGCGCTGACCATAAGCCAAAAAGTGTCCGTGTGCCAAGCTTCGTGAAAATTCATCCCCTCCTTCCACGGGTTTGCTTGCAAACCCGCTGTTTTGCCATCCGGTGCTAACCCGAGCATCTGCGGTGTCTCCGTGAGAAACAGCGCGACTATAGGAATGGCGACCGCCATGACCATGAGGCCGATAACAATGTAAGCCCGACGCCACCCTCCTGTGGTGATGAGGGTTTGCGCCAAGGAAGGCATGATAAAGGTGCTCAAGCCCA
>JBGPOI010000094.1:0-12584 GCA_041487975.1 Binatia bacterium
CCGTTGGCTTCCGGCCGTCTCGATCCGCCGGACATCGCTCTGATTTACGGCACGCCTGGACAAATGATCCTGTTCATCAACGGCTTGCAATGGAAGGGTTACAAACGCTACCAGTTCGGCGTCGTGGGCGAGAGCGCCTGCTCGGACTCATGGGGTCAGGCGCTGGCGACCGGCGAGCCATCTTTGTCGATCCCTTGTTTCGCCGAGCGGCGTTATGGTGGAGTAGCGGATGACGAGATGCTAAGGGCGCTGCGGCCGCAGCTTCTACCCAAAGTGATCGAAGGGTTGGAAATGCTGTCCAAGGCCGGCCTGCGCTACCCGATTCCCAACTACGGCATCCAGATGGACCTCAGCGAAGGGTTGTCGTACAGCTATGCGGAGGGAGAAAAGAAGTAGGGATGGGCTGGTCGATCTACTTATTATAGTATAGCCTATCTTAGCGAACGAAAGGGTAAGGGTACGATAATGGCATCTTACGCCTTCTGGAACAACAAAGGCGGTGTTGGAAAAAGTTTCCTTTGCTTCGTCGCGGCTGCGGAATATGCGCACCGCCATCCGGAAACCGACATCTACGTCATCGACCTATGTCCACAAGCGAACGTTTCGGAAACGCTTCTTGGAGGATACGCTACCAGTCCTGAGGCGATGAGTGCCCTCGTTCGGAAGAAACCGCGTGCAACCGTCGCAGGGTATCTCGAAGCGCGCCTCAATTCACCATTTGTAATGATCCCTAATGTGACTCCCTTTATTACACGCCCCTGCGACACCAATAAAGACATTCCGGAAAATCTTATACTCGTGTGTGGAGACAACTTACTTGAGATTCTTGCAGAGGCTATTCGACAGACATCGCAGCTCTCAATTCCTATTGACACTTGGAGGCAGGTGCTTTGTTGGATTCAAGATCTTACTGCAGCTCTTACGGAACTAAGTGAAGATCGGGACAGTTTTTTCATTATCGATTGTAACCCCAGTTTCGCAATCTACACTCAGTTAGCTCTCGTTGCCGCCGAGAACGTTGTTGTGCCTTTTACGGCAGATGACAGCTCGCGGCGCGGCATAGAAAATGTGGTCGCACTCCTCTACGGGATAGGAGACCCGGATATCTCAACGTACGCCCGGATTAGCTTTTCAAAACGGGCAAAGGAAGAGCACGTAGCCATTCCGCGTTTGCACACCTTCGTGAGTAACCGGGTGACCTTATATGAAGGGCAGGCTAGCCGAGCGTTTGTAGCAGTGACAAAGACTATCAAGGAGACGATGGACGATATCCATAAAAGTCATCGAAACATTTTTTCAAATCCCCGCATGCAACCCAGCCGCAATTTCGTCGAAATCCCAGATTATCACAGTGCCAGCATTGTTTCCGCAATGACAGGCACCCCATTACATAAATTGAAGGCTGGACCGCGAGATCTCGTTGGGGAACGGGTCCAGATCAATCCTGCGCCGCTTGAGCGGTATCGAAAAGCACTTAATGAATTCGTCGATTGCCTCTAATGGTCCGTAATGGCATCCCCGGCCGCGGTAAAATATCGATCGAGCGCCGAACGTGCGAGAGTTTTAAGGGATGCCATTAGTGATTCTCGCTTCTCGCCCCTAGCACGGGACGCGGCTCAGGTATTTGCTCACGCCTATCTCACTAGTATTGTAGCTGCATGGGACGCCTACATAAATGAGCTTGTTCGTAACTTTTACGCGGAGACTGCTGACCCTCTCAACCCTCTCTTTCACGCTATCCACAGTGTCGCTCAACGAGCTAGTGAAGAGCGTCGATTTAATACCCCGAATTGGGAGAACACTCGAAATTTTTTGATTCTCACAACTGGCTACGATCCAATCAGCGACTGGATTTGGCCCGTACGAAAAATGGGGGTGCAACAAATCCAAGAACGCCTGAATCAGGTTCTCCGCGTTCGACACAGCTTCGCACACGGCTTCGGAATTCCGGCGTACCCCTGGACACGATCGAGATCAGGTCGCGTTCGTCTGACTATGCAATCACTTCGCGACACTGAAAAGTTCTTTAGAAACCTAGTGGAACGGACAGATGCTGGCATGAAGAAGCACCTTCGAGCTACATTCGGAAAGGGGACATCATGGTAAAAACAGAACGCTTTACCCCTGTTTTCACAGAATTCGGGATCGCCAGTAGCAGGTTTTGGCTTTTTTGCCTGCTCGCGCTTTATAGAGCGTTGTGAGAGGCAAGTCAGCCCTCAAATGCCCGGTCGATACGCTCGAAGCGGCGGCGGATGAAGGCGCGGGCTTCTGCGTGGGTGTGGATGTAGAGTTCGCCCTTCTTCACGGCGTTGACAACTTTCTCCGCTGCCACCTCTGGTGAAAGTGTCCGGCCGCGGAGGTTTTGCTGCTCTTCCGGAGTGCGGGGGCGAGACGCTTGCGGGCCACCCAGTTCGGCCGGACGGTTGCGCTCAGATTTTTCGATGTTGGTCTGCAGCACCATCGGACACAGCACCGACACGCCGATCCCGTGCGGTCTCAGATCACGCGAGAGACACTCGGACAGCGCCACCACTCCGTATTTGGCAACGCAGTACACGCCGAGACCTTCGTTGGGCACGAGCCCGGCAAACGATGCCGTGTTCACAATGTGTCCACCCTGGTGCTGCGCGATCATGCGCGGGACGAACGCTTCGACGCCGTGGATCACGCCCCACAAGTCTACGCGCAGCACCCACTCCCAGTCTTCGTGCTTCATCTCCTGGATCGGACCGAAGATCGCCACGCCGGCATTGTTGAAGACCAGGTGCGTGGCGCCGAAGTGCACAAATGTCTGGTCCGCCAGCGCCTGCACCTGTTTGAGATCGCCAACGTCGGTCCGCACGCCCAGCGTCTCGACACCCAAGCCCTGAATCTCTTTCACGGCAACATCGAGAGCGTCCTGCTGGACATCCGCCAAGACGATACGCATGCCCTCGCCCGCCAGCCGTCGCGCCGTCGCCAAACCAATGCCGCTCGCTCCACCCGTGATGACTGCTACCCGTCCTGATAGATCCTGCATGTCGTGCTCCTGTGTTCATGAAGAGGGCGCACAGCCGTGCGCCCCTACCGACCCCCGACCCCTGACCCCTTGTCTTACCGCGCCGTCACGCCACCATCGATCACGAAGACACCACCAGTGACAAATGCGGCCTCGTCCGACGCCAGGTACAAAGCCATGTAGGCAATGTCGATCGGTTTCCCCGTCTTATGGAGGGGGGTGTTCTCCAAATACGCCTGCAGCAGCCTGTGACTGCCGGAAATCTCCGCCGTCATGGGCGTCTCAATAAACCCCGGACAGATCACGTTGGAGCGGATGTTCTGCGGCGCGTAAGTGGTGGCAATGGAACGGCTCAGCGCGATCATGCCTCCCTTCGAGGCTGAATAGGCATGGAAGTTACTGCCGATCAGTCCGGCAGCCGAGGCGGTGTTCACAATCGCGCCGCCCCCCACTTTGACCATCTCCGGAATGGCGTATTTGCAGCACAGGTACATACTTTTGAGGTTCACTGTCAGAGTCGTGTCCCAAATGTCGTTCTCTACCCGAGTGACTGGACCATCCTTGCCGCGCAGATACACTCCTGCATTGTTATACAGGACGTTGAGCGCGCCAAAGGAACGCACGGCAAAGGCGACCCCATCCTGGACCTGCGCAGCATCGGCGACATCCATTGGCCGTCCAGCCGCTTCTCCGCCGGCAGATCTAACCATCTCCACCGTCTCTTTGGTCCCTTCTTCATTGACGTCAGTCACAACCACCTTCGCCCCTTCTTTGGCAAATAACACCGCCGCTTCCTGCCCTTGGCCGGAAGCGGCGCCGGTAATCAATGCTACTTTTCCTGCGAGCCGCATGGTTGCCTCCTGGAGGAAAGGTCGGGGCACGGTGCGCCGTGCCCTGACAAAAAAATCAAGAACATCTGGCTACCGCTGATGATACAAAGGAAACGCCTTCTGGCCCCTTCAGACCGCTGCCAAAAATCGCGGCATGTATGATCCCTCCTTTCGACGCGCGGAGGCTATCAAGAAGCCGGCATTGCTTCAATCACATCGACGCCGGGCGGCGCGGTGAAACGAAAGAGCGCATCATCGAGGGGAGCGGTGCGATCGATATGAGAGAAATACAGGCGCGTGACGTTTCCCAGAGGATCGGTGATCGTCGCCCGCAAGATGTCAAAGGTTTTGGCGCTTACGGCCAGGTCCAGCACCCCGAGCGCCTCGGGATCTTTTTTGGGGGTCAGGCGTAGTTGGTAGGCCTCCGCCGTCTCGCCGGTCAGGGAAACACTGAAATCCTGATCGAGCCGACCGACACCCAACAAGAACGAAGCTGGTGTGGTAGAAGAGAACACTTGCTGAAAAGGCGTCTTGAGCACCTGCTTTTCCGCCGGCTGATAGAACCAGAAAAACTTGCCGTCCGATACCAGCGTCTGCTGCGGCTCGCTGAACTCCCAACGCATGCGGCCAGGTTTCTTAAAGACTACCGTACCGCGCGCCTCGACCTTCTGTCCCAAGGTGGCGGACTCGACCTCCTGGGTAAAGTCGGCGCGGAAACCAGCAGTGGAGTCGTAGCGCGCTTGCAGACGTTTGACGAGGTCGGGAACGGAAGCGGCCCAGGCGGAGAATGCTGAATGCTGAATGCTGAATGCTGAATAAAAAACAGCAAGGGCGATGGTGAAGCGTGAAATTCGCATAATCCTCAGTATAGAACACCTCACGAGCAAAAAGATCTCTCAGTTTCCCCTTCCGCGTTCTCCATTCTGCATTTTCGTTAGTCCCTCCGTCCCGCCTGCACCAATACCTCACGCGGTTTTCCGGCCTCGGCTGCCGGTGCGACCAGTCCCTCGCGTTCCATGCGTTCGATCATGCGCGCGGCGCGGTTATAGCCTACGCGCAGGCGCCGCTGCAGCCACGAGATCGAGGCTTGACGGCTTTCCATCACCAGATCCCGCGCCTGCTCGTACATCTCATCATAATCGTTCTCATCCACTCCTCCATCGACGCTCTTCTCGCTACGCGCCTTTTCCAGCGCCGCCACAAACTCGGCATCGTACAGCGGTTTGCCCTGCTTCTTGATGTGAGCGGCGACCTTGCGAATCTCCGGCTCGGAGACATAGGCGCCGTGGATGCGCTGAGGCTTGGCGCTCCCCGGCGGCAAGAACAACATGTCGCCTTCGCCCAGAAGCCGCTCGGCGCCGATAGCATCAAGAATCGTGCGCGAGTCAACCCGCGAGGAAACCTGAAACGACACCCGCGCGGGAAAGTTCGCTTTGATGAGACCGGTAATCACATCGACCGACGGCCGCTGTGTCGCGAGGATCAGATGAATACCCGCGGCTCGGCCCATCTGCGCCAGACGTGTGATCGGCTCTTCAATCTCCCGCCCGACGGTCAGCATGAGATCCGCCAGCTCATCGACAATCACCACCAGATAGGGCAACCATTGATGGCGGAAGCCCTGCGCGTTGCCGGTCACTCGGGGTGTGACCGGCACGTCGTCGTCCTCTTCGCCTTCCTGCACCACCTCGGTGAGCTTGATCACCCCCTTGGGGCCGGGTTGGCCGGTCTCTAGCGCGCGGTTGTAGGCGGCGATGTTGCGCACGCCTTTGTCTTTAAGCAATTTGTAGCGGTACTCCATACGCCGCACCACCTCTTGTAACGCGGCACCCACCTCCTTGGGATTAGTGATGACGTGCGAAAGCTGATGTGGCAGTTCCTCATACAGGGACAGCTCAAGCATTTTGGGATCGATCATGATGAACCGCACCTCCCGCGGAGACGCGCGGTAGAGCAGGCTCATGATCATGACGTTGAGAGACACTGACTTTCCGGTGCCCGTTGCCCCGGCCACTAACAGGTGCGGCATGCGCCCTAAGTCGGCAACGATAGCGTTGCCCACCGTGTCTTTGCCCAACGCCAGCGTCAACGGAGACTCAGACTGCTGGAATCCCGGGCTGTCGAGGATTTCCCGCAGACAGACCTTCTCGCGCCGCGGATTCGAGACTTCGATGCCTACCACCGCCTTGCCCGGAATCGGCGCCAGGATACGGACTGACACCGCGCGCAGCGCCATCTGCAGGTCATCGGCCAGCGCCACTACCCGGTTCACTTTCACGCCAGGGGCAGGCTCGAATTCATAGGTCGTGATCACTGGACCAGGGCGGACCGCAACCACGTTGCCTTCGACGCCGAAGTCACCCAGTTTGCTCTCCAGAATGCGAGAACTGGCATGCAGGGCGTCTTCATCAACCTTCACCGCCAATCGCACCGGCGGGTCAAGCAGTGGAATGGGAGGCATCACATAGGGTTTCCCATTTCCAGCGGCCTCGCTCGGCGGCTTCACCGCCGGCCGTTTCTCCTGAACGGACTTGGCCGGCGTCACCAGCGGAGTGGGCCGGCTAATGATGATCGGTGGCAGTTTTTCTTCTTCCTCATCATCATCCTGTGGGATTGGCTGAGCTGGAGCCTTCTTGGTGGCGGTCTCTTTACGGGAACCCCGCGATTTGACCACAAGGGATTCCGGCTCGGCGCGGCGTCGCCGGAACAGAGACGAGAAGAAGCGCATCAGGCTCTGTAGTGCAGCCCAACTGCGAGTGAGGAGAGTCGTCAGTCCATTGGCGACTCCCGCGCCAGCCCATCGCAAGGAGAAACGCGTGACGCCCATGAACGAGACCAACAACAGCGGAGAGAGGGCAACGTAAGCTCCCAGCCGGTTCAGACCTGCGCGCAAATGCAAGGCCAGAAATCCACCGACCCAGCCTCCCGCTTCAGCGACATGCACATGAGGGTCCTCATACCAGAGCGCCAAGAAGGTCGCGACGGCCGGGGTGAGGAGCAGAAAGGACAGTGTCTGAGAAAACGGCGCGGGGAACGGCAACAGATGCAACAGCACAGCCGTTCCGTACAGCAGCGCGCCAGGAAGCAAGTAGCAGGCCCTACCCAACATGGGACAGACAAGGTCTGCCAGGACCTGCCCGACCAAGCCCATTTGATTGGGTTGGCCGCCCCCAGCGTGGTAGGAATAAAACGCCAGGATGAAGAAGACCGCGAGCGCCGCGCTCGCGACCCCGATTACCTCATCGCCAAAGGCCCGTTCCTGTGGTTGTGGCTTGCGCCCCGCCGCCATGTCCACCCCTCCTCATCACAATCACATCTCCATGACAAATGGCAGGACCACCGGGCGGCGACCGAACGTCCGGCGAAAATACCGGCGCAGGGACTGACGTACACGTTCTTTGACTACGCCGGTATCAGTAAGCGATTCACGAGGTAACTCACTGAGTGTTGTACGTATTACCTCTTTCGCCGCCTCGAACCCCTCGCCATTCGTCGAAGGCAAGAACCCACGCGAGAGCAGATCCGGTCCGCTCAACACCTCGCCGGTCTGCTGCTCGATACCCAAAATCACCACCACCAACCCATCCTCAGCCATATGCCGCCGGTCGCGGAGCACTTCTTCCTCGATGCCCGCCAGGCCATCGACAAACACGCGCCCAGCCTGGACCGGTTCGGTCACCTGGGCGCCATCGGCGGAAATCTCCAGTACCTGCCCATTCTCCAGCAGAAAAACGCCCTCGGGAGCGATACCCACCCCACGCGCAAGCTGACAGTGACGCACGAGATAACGATACTCGCCATGGATGGGCACGAAGAAACGTGGTCGCACCAAGTTCAACATGAGCTGCAGCTCGTCTTGGCAGGCATGACCGGAAACATGCACACACGCGATCGCCTCATAATAGACCTCGGCGCCACGCCGATACAAGTGATCGAGGAGTCGGGCGATCGTCCGTTCGTTCCCCGGGATAACGCGCGACGACAAGATCACCGTATCCCCGGGAGCCAGCTTGACTTGTGGGTGATCCCCGACGGCGATGCGTGACAGCGCGGAGAGCGGCTCCCCTTGCGAACCAGTCGTGAGAAGTGTCACCGAGTGCGGGTCCCGGTCGGCCATCTTGGACACATCGATGAACACATCCGACGGAAGTTTGAGATGACCCGTGTCACGGGCGATCGCGATATTACCGACCAAGCTTTTGCCGACCACACCGACCGCTCGTCCCTGCGCCAGCGAAAGATCGATGACCTGACGGATACGATGAATATGCGAGGCAAAGGTCGCTACCAGCACCTTGCCAGGAGCATGCGCCATCAAGTCCTCGAGCGGTCGAGTCACCGCCCGTTCAGAGGGAGTTGCGCCCGAGCGCTCGACATTGGTTGAGTCGGACAGCAGTAAGAGCACGCCGCGCGCGCCCCACTCGGCCAAACGGGTCAGGTCGGAGCGCTGGCCATCAATCGGCGTTTGGTCGAGCTTGAAGTCGCCAGTATGGATGATCGTGCCGAGGGGAGTCGTGATTGCCAGAGCTACCGCATCGACAATACTATGGGTGACGTGCATCCCCTCGATAGTAAATGGCCCCACCTGCCAGCTCTGGCGCGGGCGAAACTCATGCAGCTCCGCAGTGTCCAGCAAATTATGCTCGTCGAGCTTGTCGCGCAGCAGTCCCAGAGTAAACGGCGTGCCATACACCGGGACGTTGAACTCACGCAACAGATGGGGAAGAGCACCGATGTGATCCTCGTGCCCGTGGGTGAACACCACCGCCTTCAGGTGACATTTCTCACGGAGATAACTCAAGTCAGGAATTACCACGTCGATGCCGAGCATCTCGCGCTCGGGAAACATCAGGCCGCAGTCTATCGCGATGGCCGCAACCTCATCCGAGCCGGCCGGGCAGTACTCAATCACCATCAGGTTGAGACCAATCTCACCCAGCCCGCCCAAAGGGATGATGCGTAGTGTGCCGTCACTCATGAGGTTGGCTGCTCGGGTGCTGAAGATGGGGCGACAAGCGGTGAGCCGGCCGGAGACGCAGAGGAGGCCGTGTCCGGGCGGTAGTGCGCGGCGATCGCCTCCTGCACTTTCCGCAGTAATGCTTCGCGGGCCGTTTTTTTGCTCAGGTGAGGATCAAGGTGGATTGGCTCGCTCAATACGATTTCGATCTCCCCGGCTCGGACCTTCCAATCGCCAGACGGCATGATGGCACGGCTGCCGTTGACGGTCACCGGCACCACCGGCACACCGGTCTCGACCGCCACGGCGAAGCCACCCGGCTTGAAGGGGAGCAGTTGACCATCTTTGCTACGGGTTCCTTCGGGAAAGAACAACACGGAAATGCCGGCGTTCAATAATTCCTTCACGCGGCGGATGGTCATCACCGCCTGGGTGCGGCTCTCGCGATCGACGATGATCTGATGGGTGCGTTGCATACACAGGCCCAGGACCGGCACTTTCCGTAGTTCCTGTTTTGCCACCCAACGTACCTGAAAGGCATCCAGCACTGACATCAGCGCCAGGATGTCAAATTGACTCTGGTGGTTCGACATGAAAAGGTACGCCTGGTGCGGGTCGAGCCGTTCCAGCCCCTGCGTTCGCACCTTGACCCCGCAAGCCCAGAGGTTGCCCTTAGCCCAGAAACGGATCAGCCGCGCAGAGCGCTCGGCATATGGATCTAAAAAAGAGAGAAGAAGGACCGGCACACTCCAGAAGAGGGTGTGCAAGACGACAAAGAGGATCCGAAGAGCAGCAATCAGGATCAAACAGCTTCCTTACATCGGCAGAATATTGGGGCTATTATAGTTTTTCTTTGCACATGCCGTCAACGCGGTTGATTTTTCTCTACTTCCTCTTACAATTCTGACACTGGGGAGGGGCGGCGCGTGATTGTGGAGTGCCCAGCCTGCCATACTCGTTACCGAACCGATAGTACCACGCTCGTCGATGAGAACACCTTCTTTGAGTGCTCACAAGAAAGTTGTCAGCACGTGTTCCCTTATTCTCCGCCGGTGTTACGGGGAGGAGAAGACGAAACCCATTCCGCAGCTTCGCCACCACCGACTCCTTTTCCCGAGGAACATCTTGAGCCCAAGCAGCATCGCGATCCTCCCGATGAGTTGCCCATCGCCCCTGCCACTACCCAACTTACACACACACTTGAGCCACCGTCGAGCAAGCAATTTGATAAGCTGGAAGGTTTCTCTTCTCTGGAGGAATCCTTCACGGAAGGACCGTTTTTCGACAAAGAATTCGACGAGCCCGAACAATTCGCTCCTCTAGAGGCGCCGTTCTTCGCCGACGAAGAGGAGAGTAACAACGAACGGATTGCACTCTCCCGTCCTACCCCCAAACCCCAGGTGACTGAAATCTCTTCTCCGCGGCCAGTTCTGCTTCTCCTCGGAGGTATTCTCTTTGGATACGCTATCCTGGCGGGTTATTGCCTCTGGTACGTCGGTGACACTGAAGTGGCCTTGGGACGCCTACCGTTACTAGGCTCTCTGTTCACCGACGAGCGGTTCTCCGCACGGCATATTGCACTGGTGGAACTCAAGGGCAATTTCTGGACGACCAAAGATAGTCGGCGCGTCTTTGCCATCTCCGGCAAGGCGGTCAATAACGCTCTCTTACCATCGCGCAATATCCAGGTCGAAGGCGCGGTGTATGACACGAACGGAAAAGTCGCCGGACAACGAGTGATTTTTTGCGGCACCGAGACAACGGCGACTGCTCTGGAAAGCCTGACAGTGCGCGAAATCGGCATCCTACAGAACCTGGTCCCGCCCAAGCAGTTCAACGTGCCGCCCGGACAGGCGGTCAACTTTCTGATCGTCTTCACCAGCCCGCCACCGAAAGTCGCGGAATTCAGCAGTCGGGTGATCGCCGCCCAGTTCGGAGCGCCCTGACTAGGACTTGTCTTCTTTACGTTCTCCCGCCCCTTGCCCAGGGGTGACGTCGATCTCGTCAGGAGACTTCACCGCCTTGCGGAAATTACGGATGCCTTTGCCGAGTCCCTCACCGATCTCAGGCAGTTTGCCGGCGCCAAAGATGACGAGAACGATCAGAAGAATAATGAGCAATTCGCCCACGCCCATACCAAACATAATAGTCGCACTATATGCTATCCGTGTCGCTCCAAGCAAGGTGTCAGCCTCGACTTCCTTGCGGCTTGACTAAGAGGTAGATAAAATGCGCCATTGATGTCAGCCTTGTTCCCTGCTCTTGCTCGTCCTGCGCCACGCGACCCGCTCGCGCTCTTCCTCTTTTTCTCGCTCCTGCTGCATCTCCTGCTGCTCTTGTTTCTCCCGCTCCCGCAACATGCCCTGTTGGCGCCGCCGCACGAACAACTCACAGCAGTAGAGTTGCTGCCTGAGCCGCCAGCATCTTCGCGGACCGTGGCCAAAGAAAAATCGCCGCTAGAGAAACCTGAGGTCAAAGAAAAGCCCGAGGTCAAAGAAAAGCCTGAACCAAAGCCTGAGGAACGGCTGCCGGAGCAGATGGTCAGCCCACCGCAACAAACCAACGAGGAGGTACCGGAAAAGACTCGGTTCCTGAGTGATCGTAACAGTTCGACCAAAAAAGAGACGGTCGCAACGGGTACACCGCGCCCATCCCCACCCCAGAAGGATAAGAGTCCAGTCAAGGAAAAGCCCGAGGTGCAGAAACCACCAGTCCAGTTAGCGTTGAAAACGCCGACGAAGACGCCACCCCCCAAGCCTCTGGTCGAGAAAGAAGCCGAAAAAACTTGGGACGAGGCAAAGACTCCGCACAGCCCGGCACCGGGAAAACCGGACACGCCGACGAAGACGCCGCAATTATTCGCTCGACCGGATGACCTGCTGGCGCAAGGCTGGCTCTCCGATGCCGGCAGCGATCAGGCAAAGAAAGCCGAACGCCAGCCACCTAAAGGACGTGATATCATCGCCCTCGCCCCACCGCCGCGCGAGAACTTGCTGTCCTTACCTGGACCGCTTGGGACCCCAGACTATCTGCCGGATGTTCAGCAAGGCAACTTGACTTTCCTTAATACCAAGGCCCACCGTTTCGCGCCCTTCGTGCGTCGGGTCGCTCTGCGAGTGTTTCAACATCTGCTCATTCATCAGCGCAACAACTTGCGCCTCGACGACGTAGTAGCTGCACGAGAGATGGTGACAATCGAGGCCAAGCTCGATACCAAGGGGAACCTGAAGGGCTTGGCTATTGAGAGTCGTTCAGGCAGTTACTCGGTAGACGAGTCGCTACTGAAGGCGTGTGAACAGGGAGCGTGGGATGAGAATCCCCCAGAGGAAGCCAAGGCCGAGGATGGATACATTCACTTTATCTTCCGCTCAGACATCAACGCGCAATACGATCAACTGGGGCTGCGCGCGATCATTACAATGTTACAGGTTGGGCTGGTATAATAGGAGTCTTTTAGTTGCCGACATGGAGATATTGTCCTCGTTGTTCTCTTGCAAAGCACCAAGGTGACTGCTAGATTAGCCCCGCTGTCCGTTAGGGCTCTTTCCTCTTCATACCCATCGTTTGCCCGTCTTGTGGGGCCGTAGCTCAGTTGGGAGAGCGCTAGAATCGCACTCTAGAGGTCGAGGGTTCAATTCCCTTCGGCTCCACTTGTAAATCCGCATACTTAGCAATCTTCCACCGGAGCCACGGCGCGTCAGGGTCAGCCTGGGGTCAGTTTGGACCAGTTTGAAACAACGTTGTTTCTCATCCGGTCTTCTTTGCATCGCGTGTCCTTTCGGCGGGGAGCACGTCGTCA
>JBGPOI010000095.1:0-12565 GCA_041487975.1 Binatia bacterium
CAGCCAAATGTCGGATCGACTGGCAGTTCACGACCCAAGACGCCCGCATCAAGCTGAAGCGACTCTACCCGTCAATTGAGCTCGGTTGAGGCACTAGTCGGGCTCGCACGGCTGAGCGCCGCTGGCGGGCCCGACCAGCGCGGCGATCGCCCGCAAATGACGGTGGCCGCCCCGCGCCCGACGTCGGAGCCTCGTACCACGAATTGGAACAAGTCATCATACGAAAGGAACATAAAGAAGTCTTCCCGTACTGTCCCGTCTGTCCTGCGTTTCCTCTGTGTTATTACACGCGACAAACCCGCCCGGTCGTGGTATTTTTAGGGGGGGTCTTATCGAGGGCGGCTTTTCACTGGGGATTAGTACCTGCTACGGCGCCAGCGCCGGTGGCGGCTTGGCAACGTACCTTTTGACCTTGATTTGTGCCTCTCGCTCCCGCGCTTCGGCAATCTCGTAAGCCGTCTGCATCCGCAACAGCGTGTCCATCTTCGGGCCGAAAGCCTTCTCGATCCGAAGCGCCATATCAGGCGAGAGGGAAGCGCGCCCCTCACCAAAAGCCAACACTGCCGGAAGACGAGTTGACGTCTTGCGTGCATCACCTCTGAGAGCGCTATGAAGACAAGACAATGCCTCCTTGTGGTGCTGTTTGTGTTGCTCTCTGCTCGGTAGTGTCTGTCAAGTGGTAGAAATTCCTCTAGCGTTCTCCGAGACAGTTCACCATAGGTGACAGATTGTTATGCCGCCTGCTGCTGAATGAGGGGCGAAGCAGAGGGCATCTCCTGCCAGCCAGCGAAGCGTCGCAGCACCACTTGGCCGCTGCGTAGTAACCCCAACAACAACAGTCCGACCGCATCTTCATTCGGTAACGAGGCCTGGGTTTTGGTGCGGCGGCGAAACTCCTCGTTGATGCGTTCGAGCGCATTGGTGGTGCGTCAGCCCTTCCACTGCGCGGGTGGAAAGCTCAAGAAGGTGAACAACTCTTCGCCCGCTTCCTCCAGACTCGCCGCGACGACCGTACAGCGTAACCGCCATTTCTTCAGAAAACCGCGCCGCGTGCTCTCCACCACTTCTCGATTCTTTCCGTAAATCATTCGGCGGTAGTCCTCGGCCACTTCTTCCCGGAGATGCGCTGGAGCACGGCTGAGGAGGTTCCGCCGCTTGTGCGCCGTACACCGCTGGATCGGGAGGTGAGGCCACTGCGCCCGGAGCGCGGCGGGCAGTCCCGGGTTCCCGTCAATAATCGCCAAGAGCGGTACGCCGACGCCCCGCTCGACTACCTTCTCAATCACCTCCTGCCACGCCTGGGTCGTCTCTTGACCCGCTAACCGCATATCCAGCACGCGCCGTTGCCCATCGGCTTTACTCCCCAGCCTCACTCACACTGGGCCGCGCACGCGCCGTCGCCCAATCCGCACCTTGGGCTACCCTCCATCCCACCTCAGGTAGCGCATCGCCTCCTGGCCCAGGTCCCGTTGGCGCCACTCCTCAAAGTCGCTCTTGAGCCGGCCCACTAAACGCGACACCGCCTCCTGCGATAACGGCCCGCCGCGCCGTAACGGCGCCAGGGCTCCCTTCAGCCGCCGACTGGTGGTCCCCCTCAGATCTACGCCCAGGATCGCTTCCTCGACCCGCGCCGGGCGCCGCTGATAGCGGAGCAGCACACGGCTGCACCATTCTGCTGTCCCTCCTTCGGCCTGCTGCAGCCGCGCACGTGGCACCCCGCAAGGTCGTCGGCCCTAAACTGGTCGTCAACGTGCGCGCCCGGCCCCCGTGGCGATAGCCCTGAACTATTAAGATTTGTGGTAGTACCACAAGCATCGGTTCCATTGCAGAGAGAAAGCCTATGACGACTGTTACTATTTCCATGCCGGAGTCTTTACGGAAGTTTGTCGCCACTCAGGTGAAGCGGAGGGGGTTCGGCAATGTCAGCGAATATTTCCGCGCCCGAGTGAGGGAATAACAGAGCAAGGAAGCGGATAGCCAGCTGGAGGCGCTATTGCTGGAAGGATTGGAATCCGGGGAAGACATCAGGGTGACTCCTGTCTCATACTGTGGGATGGCCAAAAACTTGTTGTACAAAAGCCGCCGCTGTGTGATAATACCTTTTAAGGTATTCCACAATGGAGCGTCGTAGGATGGACATCACTCAAGACATTCAGGCACTGACTACCTTTCGCAACAACTCCAGCGCGTTTCTTCAACAACTCAAAAGAACGAAACGCCCCGTCATTCTGACAGTCAATGGCAAAGCTGCCGCTGTCGTGCAAGACGCCGAAGCCTATCAGCACTTACTAGACATTGCGGCACAGGCGGACGCTGCCGAGGGTATCCGGCAGGGACGCGAGGATGTTGCCAGAGGCCGCGTGTATCCCGCGCGGGACGCCCTCAAAGCCTTCCGGCGCGAGCATGGAATATCAGGTTAAACTGACCCACCGCGCGCTGCGGGATTTAGCGCACATCTATCAGCACCTTGAGGCGGAGGTGTCCACCCAAGCCTTGCGTTGGTTCAAGGGGCTGGAGGCTGCCGTCTACAGCCTTGAACAGTATCCCGACCGTGCTCCAACGACCCCTGAAGATACCAAGCTCCGTCACCTCTTGTATGGCCGGAAGCCGCACGTCTACCGGATCATTTATGAGATTGAGAAACGCACCTTCATGGTGAACGTGCTACATATCCGCCACGGAGCACGCGACAAAATGCCGAAGCGGTAGCGCGATTCATATGCCAGAAAGCCAAATAACAAAGATTGACACCCTTCGTTATTTACGGGACACAAGGAGCAACCTTTATGAATGTTTCCCTCACCCCACAACTGGAAGAACTCGTCCAAAAGAAAGTCGCCAGTGGGCTGTATGGCTCCGCGAGCGAAGTTATGCGCGAAGCCTTACGACTATTAGAAGAACGCGACCGCGTGCATGCCCTACGGCTGGAAGAACTCCGCGCGGAAATCCATAGGGGGATCGAAAGCGGCCCGGCCACGTCCTTGGACATAGGAGCCATCAAGGCACGGGGACGGGAACGACTGGCCGCTGCAAAGAACAAACCGGCAGCCTGATGCCCGTCATTGTCAAACGCCCTCAGGCCGAAGCCGATCTCGATGAGATATGGTGGTATATTGCCCAAGACAATGCGTTTGTACGCCGAATTCGTCCGTGAAGCTATAAAGAACGACACCTTCTTTTTCCTGTTCTCTCACGCAGCCAACGCGGCGGCGACCGCGGCAAGTAATTCATCAGGCGTAAAAGGCTTCACCAAAGCATGATGTGCCCCAAACTGTTGAGCCGCGGACAACACCTCCGTCATCCCCCGTGTGCCCCCGCCAGAGATGGCCAACAGCTTCACGTGCAGAAACTGCTTCCGCACCGTGCGAATCGTTTCAATGCCTTCTTTAATGGGCATAAAGATATCCGTGATGATGAGATCAGCAGGCGTGGTCTGTAATGCCGCCAATCCCTCCTCGCCATCAGCGGCTTCGTTGACCTCATACCCTGCTTCTTCAAGCGTCTGTCGTATCACAGCCCGCACCGGGGTTTCATCATCGATCACAAGAATGCGTGTCACGGCTGGCCCTTCTTTCCTTGTTGGAAAACGTCTTGCAGCGCCTGCCCAAGTTTTTCTGTGGTAAATGGTTTCTTCACGTAAATGGTATTTTCTCGCCCTTGGGTAAGGTCTTCCGGTAACACCAGGTCTGAGCCACTACAGATGATGATCGGTAATTCCGGGTGGAGAGAACGAACGGCTTGCGCCAACTCTGTGCCCTTGAGGTTGGGCATCATTTGATCGGTCACGAGGGCGTCGAAGCGATGCGACGTTTGAAGAAACAGGGCGAGCGCCTCTTGGCTGCCGATGCAGGGAATTGCTTCGTACCCGAGTTCTTCGAGCACTTGTTGCATGAGCAGCAGTACCGCTTGTTCATCATCGACGATCAGGATGCGGCCACGCCCGCGAGCGAACGTGCGATTTTCTTCCGTGGCGGGCTTCACTATCCCTTCGAGGTGGGGCAGGTAAATCTCAAAAGCGGTGCCTTTGTCTGGCTTGCTGTCCACACAAATCGCGCCACCGTGGTTAGTGACAATCCCATGGACAACCGATAGCCCGAGGCCAGAGCCTTTCCCGATCGGCTTCGTTGTAAAGAATGGGTCAAAGATCCGCGCCTGGAGTTCGGGAGGGATGCCCTCGCCGTTGTCGCGCACGACAAGTTTCTCGTATGACCCCAGCGTTAATGGCGGGTGAAGAGCGGCAAACGCGTCCGCCACATCAACTCGCTGCACGGAGATTTCTAATATGCCCTCTTGTCCTTCCATCGCCTGTAAAGCGTTGATCCCAAGATTCATAATGATCTGATGCAACTGGTTTGGATCAGCCAACACCAGCCCGCTCGTCGGATCGAGGGAAGAACGAATCTCAATCATGGAGGGGAGCCCGGCACGTAACAACATCGTACACTCTTTGACCACCTCGTTCAAAACAACTGGAACCCGAGTCTGCGGGCCGGGGCGACTGAACGCCAGCATCTGTTGCACCAACTTCTTGGCGCGATGGCTCGCCTTTAACACTTCTTCGAGATTATTCCGCGCCACCGTGCCTGGGGCCACCGTCCTTTTGAGCAGTTCGCTAAAGCCAATAATAGGCGTCAGGAGGTTATTGAAATCATGCGCGATGCCGCCGGCGAGCGTACCGAGAGACTGCAACTTCTGTGCTTGGGCTAATTGCGCCTGGAGTGCTTGCTTCTCTTTTTCCACCTGTAGGCGTTCGGTGATGTTGCGGAAGAAGCCTTGTGTTGCCACCAGTTTTCCGTCGACATAGCGTCCGGTGACGTTGCCCTCCACCGGCACCGCCGTGCCATCCTTCGCGACGAAGGCGGCCTGAATATTTCGCAAGGACTCTCCTGCTATGACCGTGGACAATATGTGTTGGCAATGGTCATGGAAATCAGGATGGATAACGTCGAAAAGGTGCAGGTGCGACAATTCTTCTTGTGTATAGCCAAGAGTGTTCAGCCAGGCGGCATTGACAAAGAGAAAGCGTCCATCCGGACTTACGCTTTGGATGAGATCGTACGTGCTCTCGATGAGCGTGCGGTATCGCGCCTCGCTTTCCTGGAGCGCTACTTCCGCCTCTTTGCGCTGGGTGATGTCTCGACCCGTGTACACGATTCCAGCGATAACGGGATGATCGAGAAGATTGTTGTTAGTCCCTTCCATGATGCGCCACGAACCGTCAGAGTGCAGAGCCCTAAACGTCGGCAGCTGCGTGACGCCTGGCCGCGCGAGAACCTCGGTAAAGAAGACCTCACGGAGCTTCTGGCGGTCATCGGGATGGACAAGCTCCAGGGCGTTCCTCCCTACCAACGTGTCGACGGTATACCCGTGAATTCCCCTCCCGGACGAGGTTGGACTACGATAGCGGATCGTGTAGTCAGTATCCAGGATCATGACCACGTCCGTTGAGCTTTCGACCAGCGCGCGAAACCGTTCTTCGTTTTTCTTGATCGTTTCTTCAGCCTGCTGCCGTTCGACGACCTCAGCCGCCAGTTGTTGGTTGGCCAGGTGCAGCTCCGCCGTACGTTCCTGGACGCGTTGTTCTAACTCCTCATGCGCCTTGCGTAATTCGGCTTCCGCCCGTTTGCGGTCCGTGATGTCGCGGGCAACAATTTGCACCCCAGTGACCGCGCCGTTCTGGTCACGCATCAGCCGCGCCCGTGCTTCGACTGGTACGACTATTCCCTGTTTATGCAATAACTCTAGCTCGAATAGCGAAGGGAGATTGTCCCCGACTATTGCCCGGCGGGTGCGCTCGGACGCCAGGGCAGACGAGGCCGCGGTAACAAATTCGCCATGATGGCGGCCAAGCATTTCCTCTCGTGACCGTCCCAGCATGTGTTCTAGCCCGCGGTTTATGCTGGTCAGAACGCCATCCCGCGTGAAGGTGGCGATGCCGTCGTTGGCGTTTTCAAAAAGCTCGCGGTAGCGGGCTTCGCTGGTTTGCAACGAGTCTTCTAGTCGTTTCCGCCGGGAAATATCGCGGAGCGACCCGGCCATGCGTATCGGACGACCCTCTTTGTCCCACTGCGCTTGTCCTCGAGCACTGAACCAACGATAGTTGCCGTCTTTGCCACGCATGCGCAACGCTTCTGCGTAGGGAACGTGCTGAACGAGGTGATTGATCATCGCCGTGCGTACGCGCTCAAGGTCTTCAGGGTGTACCCATGTCAGCCAGTCCTGGCCGAAGGTCTGGGGTAGTTCGTGCTCTTGATAGCCCAACAGTTGCAAGAAAAGCGGCGAGTAGTACACCTCCTGTAAAACGCGCCCTTTTGAGTCTGGAGCGAAACGGACTTCCCAGATGCCCTCACCCGTTCCTTGCATCGCCAAATCAAAGCGAGCCAGGCTTTCCTGCAGCGCTTGTTCAGTCTGGGTACGAGTTGTGACTTCTATCTGGAGCCTGGCGTTTGTCTTCTCCAAATCTGTGGTTTGCGTTGCTAAGCGATCCAATAACCCCAGTTGGGTAAACCGTAGCTCCAGCGTTTCAACTACGGTGGTGTGAATGTGACGCATGATGAGCACAATCGATCCGAAGAAGATCAGGATCATGGCTCCCATTTCTGTGCCTAAACTCCCACCTTGAAGGAAAAACTGGATCGCTAGTGGCGCCAACGTTGGGACAAGGAACGTCAGCGGAGCGAAGGGAACCGAGGAAAGAACGGTGGCGGCTCCCGCACCCATGCCACCGAACACGAAAGCGATAAAGACCTGATGAGAGAGATCCGAGGGAAACACAAACAGGCAAAGGGACCCCCACGCGACACCATTGCTTGCCGTGCCGAGGAGGTACAAGGTGCGCCAATACCCCTCCTGTGTTTCGGTCGGGGCGAGACGTTGGTGCCGCCGCACAAGCGCGAAACGTGCGCCGGTAATGGCGATTATCATAATGAACCAGGCTAGCAACTTTGTTGCAGGAAGAACCGCTTGTAGCACCACAGCCAAGATAGACGCGTTGACCAGCGTTGCGAGGAACGTTGTCTGAGACTGAGAGTAAAGCAGCCGCGTTAACTCGGCCTCAAGATAGATCGTCTTTTCAGCGGAGTGCGGCTCGCGCTGAGGAGGGAAGGTTTCAGGCGCGCGAGAGAGAGGAGTAATGCTGCCGTGAGTGTCCATAGAATTCCATTATACTGGTGGCTAACTCACTGTCACGCTCACAGGCCAAATTTTTACGCAAGATTTTCAGGCTTTTCGTCGTTCTCAAGAAACCGGACAGGGCGTCAAAATGTGACTCTCCCAAGTTGACCAACAATATCTTCCATTATACGGGATGGTCACACTTTTGGGAGTGTCAGCACTATTGATGCTGGTGGCGAATTCAGGAAACCTGTATTTTCGCATTGGGCTTATCTGCGAAAAATCAACAGTTTCAACGACTTTCGAGAATTCGCCAAATCCAGGTAGTGTCTGTCAAGTGGTAGAAATTCCTCTAGCGTTCTCCGAGACAGTTCACCATAGGTGACAGATTGTTATGCCGCCTGCTGCTAGATGAGGGGCGAAGCAGAGGGCATCAAATCAAGAAGGAAACCTCTATTCACTCCTTTGGCATTGGGGGGCTGTCTTCAGAAGGTGACGCAACGTCCGCTACGAGCCGATCTTCTGCACTAGTTTCACGCCGAACTGTTCGGCGGCGTTCCCGCCCAGCATCCGGGCGATAGTCGGTTCGTCGACCTGGGCTTGGGTAAGGGTTTGGATAGCGTCCCAGGCGCTGGTGGTGTCGTGGTGCGGATAGCGCGAGCCCCAGACGATCTTCTCAGCAAACTGGTGCGGCAGCTTCTGAATCAACCGCTCCTCGGCGTCAAAGCCCAGCAGCACGCGCCCTTCCTCCCACATCTCTTCTACATCCGTCCGCACGGGATAATAGTGCAAGAGGGGCACCACCCGCGTAGAGGCTTCCATCTTCTCCAGCACCTCCTCCATCCACGAGGCCTTGCCGTGCGCCACTACCACCTTCATCCGCGGAAACCGTTGCATCACGGTAAAGCCGATCAACGTGGACGCCACGAACATGTGATTGTCCAACCAGTAGGATAGGATCGGCGCCAGCGGGTGGCCTAACGGCGGCGTGGCAAAGAAGGAGATATTGGGACCGTTGCCGCCACCGGCAAAGGGCCCGCCACCCGCCTCACTCATGAACGTGCGGTGATGAAGCCGGTTCTTGACCTTCTCGACAAACGGCCCGTGCGAGGTCCACTCCGGATTCCACAACCCTGCCGTCGGGTGCACCGCCGCTGTCACCCCCAGGCGTTCCAATTCCGCCCACAGCGGGTCGTAGTCGGGATGGGTGAAGTAGTGCCCCTCAAGAAACATGGGCCGAATAAACGCGCCGCGAAAACACGGGATCTGCGCGATCCGCCGCAGCTCCGCAATAGCGTAGTCCATATTCTGCAGGGGGATCATGGCGGCGGCAAAGAGTCGGTCCGGGGCCGCCTGGCAGAATTCGGCCATCCAGTTGTTGTAGGCCCGGGCCAGCGCGTAAGCCACGTCTGGATCTTCCACCAAATGGAATCCCTCGGCGAACCAGGTGGGGTACAAAAAGGTCTGATCCACTCCCATAGCATCCATATCCCGCAGCCGGGCCTGAGGGTTCGACGCCCCTTCGTTCGCCGCATGACGGGTATTGGGGTCCAGGTCGCCTACCTGGTCCCAGGTCATGCCCGGCCGCCAGATGGCATGCCGGGGGATGTTGGTGTTCATCGTATCCCGGAACATTTTGCCATTGACCTTGAGGTAGGAGTTGTATTCCCCTGCTTCCCGCCACAGCGCGTGTTTGCCCAACGTGCGGTATTCAGGCTCCAGGTACTGCTCCCAGACCCCTCGTGGTTCTACTACATGGGTGTCAGCGTCAAACACCGCAAAGCGCTTGGTCGTGGTCATGGGCGTGCTCCTTCCCGTGCCCGGCCATTCACGCGGGCGCCCTCACCGTACCGGCGGACGATCGCTGCCTCGGGATCAAGGGAGCGCTTCACCTCCTCATCCGTGGGCCACCAGTCCGGCCGCTGGAGCTCCGTGACCCGCTCGCGGATGAACTTTGGGGGAGACGAGATGTTGTAGAGTTTGCGCGCGTTTTCTCCGAGGAACTTGGTTTGGTAGGACTCCGGCAGCTCGCACTTGCGCATCGTTTCGATGGCCCGCCAGGCGTCGTCACCGTCGTGGTGGTAGACATCAGAGGCCCAGGCCAGGATGTCTTGGTAAAACTCCTCCGGCAAACGCGACGGGGGCGCCTCATCGCCTTCAAAGCCGGTGACGCAGTGCGTGCAGAAGGTCTCGCTAGGCAGGCGCTTCAGGGGGGGCATCTGACGCTCGTTGCGGTAGAGTTTGTAGGCCTTGTCGCATTCATCCAACAGGAAGCTGAGCCAGGTGGAGGAGGCCTCAAACACGGCGGCTCTGAGTTTGGGGTGCCGCTCAAAGAAGCCCGACATCAACACCATGGTGACCCAGAGAGCCGCTTCGGCCTGGAAGTTTTGCACATTGGTGAGGAAGAAGTGCGGGAGGCCCGAGGTGTACACCGTCCGGGCGATCAGCTCTGCTCCGGAGTACTGCTCGGTGTAGCCGGGCGGCTTGAGTGTGCCCAGCGCAGGGAAAGGGTGCATGCCGTAGACCACGCCCGTCTCTTCCATGGCGCGCCACAGCGACTCGTACTTGGGCTGAATCGGATAGTTGCCCATGGCGTCGATGGGGCGGACCAGGCCCACACGACAGCCCTTGGCGGCCACGCGGTACAGCTCTTGTGTAGCGAAGGTGGGGTTTTGCATGGGCAGCAGCGCGGCGAAGTAGATCCGCTCTGGGTCCGCCTGGCAGTACTCATACGCCCATTCGTTGTAGGCTTTGCACATGGCCTTGGCGCCGACCGCATTCTGCAGCCAGGGGTAGGTGTCGATGTCGGTAGGAATGATCATCACCTGATCAATACCCTGGACGTCCATGTCGCGCAGGCGGGCTTTCGGCTCGTAGGAACCCTTGTGGTCTATGTAATCGGCCTGTTCTTTGGTGAGCGCGGTCTTGGGGTTCAGGTTGCGCACGTTGAAGGCGCGTTGGATATTATGCTTGAGGCCAGGCCCAGCGGAGGTGAGAATATTGACAACCCCGGGCGTGCCGCCGATCCGCTGGGAGCCCAGGCCCGCGCCCGCGTGGCCATTGACGATCAACTGCTGGGTCTCGGCGTCGAACCACATGGTGGTCTTGAGAGCTTCGAATTCGTCCTTGGTCAGCCAGTCTTTGGCCCGCTCCCAGATCCAGGGGGGCTCAGTGACGTGGGCATCGCAATCAAAGGTCGGGAAATCCTTGGTCATGGGGGTAAATTGCTGGACGGGCATACTACACCTCCTTTTGGTCGTGCCGCGGTTGGCGGAAATCCAAACCAGAATGCAAAACATTCGTACACTTTCTCATGAGGCTCTTCAGGACTGTCATTCTGAGTACCCTACAGCGCGGGGCGCGCTAATCGAGCCGCGCAAGAACAGAGGAGTAGCGTGCGCTGTGCGCACGACAGATTTGTTCATGAGCAGCGGAGCGAAGAATCTCATGCCGAGACCCTTCGGTGCACTCAGGGTGACAACTCTGGTGTGCCAATCTTATGCCGCCTAGTTTAGAGCATAATCGAACTTTACTTTTATTGATACTAGCGCCTCTCTGTACCGTTGGCGTCGTGCCGCGATACGGGCAAAATAGGGTAGTGCTATCCAGGGAATGCTCTACCCAATAGGCGGCCAAGAGCAGAGCGATATACTTGTAGTGAGAAGTCATGATGCCCTATAGAAAAATCCACATTATTGGTGGGCCAGGGAGCGGCAAGTCCTTCATTGGCGCAAAACTTTCTGCGCTCTACGCACTGCCGGTGTTCGATCTCGACGACCTCTTCTGGGATCGGCGCACTGAGCACTATGGAGTCAAGGCGCCTGAAGAAGAGCGAGATCAGGCCTTGGCCAGGATTCTGGACGGCCCCGTGTGGATTATCGAGGGTGTCTACTATGGCTGGCTGTCCCGCAGCTTCAAGGAGGCCGAGAAGATCATCGTGCTGACGCCCTCCGTGGGGCGGCGCGACTGGCGGGTCTGCAAGCGCTTTCTGCACCGGAAAGTTGGCCTTATCCCCTCCAAGAAGGCGGAATCTCTGGTGGCTCTGTGGCAGCTGATCAAGTGGAATCATCGCTACGATGCGGATCATCTCCGACGAGCGCGCCTGTCGATCGCACCTCTCCAGCACAAGATTGTCGAGTGCAAGACATTTGGTGAGGTCGTGCGGGTTTTGGAAACATGACAGCTCACCCGCTCATACCGCCGACGCGCAAGATACCGCGCACGGCTGACGCGCCCGACGTTAGCCCTCACGTGCTTAGCATCCTCAGCAGACTGCCCCGAGCCTTTGCACGTCAATGGTGAATGATCGATGCCGTCAAATACTTCACTTACGATGACAACCTCACCAGAAGTGCAGCATTACCAGGATAGCACTACCTGACCATAACTCTGGTGCGCTCAGGCGTTGACCTTATTGAGCGCGGCCTCCATATGCTGCCGGTCGGTTGGGGTCTGCAGGCTGTAGACAGTGTGCGGCGCGGTGTCGATCTCTGCGAGCGCGATTCCGCCCGCCAGTACCGCCTGCTTCCAGGCCTGATGCTGGGGCTCTCGTTCGTGGAACTCGGGCATCACCTCGGTGGCAAAGAGCTTGAGGCTGTCCATGATATCGGCGTGGGTGGTTTTCCCCGCCTGGTTGAGCAGGATGACTTGGTCGACGTGGCTCTCCTCGAACTTGCGTAGTCTGCGGCGAATCGTCTCCGGCGAGCCGATGAGGCCGCGCGCCCGATGCATCTGTTCCCCCTTCGCGGTCTTGCGGAACGCCTGATACTCTTCCCACAAGTTGACGCTGCCGGGCTCGATGACGCCATGGCGGGCATAGAACTGCAGCGCGAACGCGAAAAAGGCCGCTCCTTCAGCGCGGGCCAGTGCCTCTTCGTCTGTGGGGGCGCACATAAAATTCGACACCAGGGCGAGGTTGGGATTGGTGGGATACTCGCACAACTTGTCGAGCCGCTTGGTGAGCGAATTGTAATAGCAGTTCACCCACGCCTGGGCCGCGTCGCCGGAGACGAACTGGAATCCCAGTGCCCCCATGCCGCGCTCCCCGGCCATCTGGATGGTTTCGATCTGACTACACGCCACCCACAGCGGCGGATGCGGTTTCTGCTTCGGTTTCGGCAGCACGTTTCGCGTAGGGAAGTTGAACCAGTCGCCATGGAACTCCCACGACGTCTCGGTAAACATCGGAATGATGCAGCGCACCGCTTCCTCCCACACCGCGCGCTTGTCGCGGAAGCGGCGGTCGAAAGGGTGGAGTTCGGTGATGCTCCCGCCCTCGCCGATACCCATCTCGACCCGACCGCCCGAGACCAGGTCGAGGGTTGCGACCCGCTCGGCGACGCGGGCCGGATGGTTGGTCGTGAGCTGGATGATGCCGTGGCCGAGGCGAATGTGCTTGGTGCGCTGGCTCGCGGCCGCCAGGAACACCTCGGGAGCCGAGGAGTGGGAGTAC
>JBGPOI010000096.1:0-12542 GCA_041487975.1 Binatia bacterium
GTCCATAGTCGTAATATCACAGTAGTCAAACCGCGTCCCGTGAAAAGGGCGTTAGCAAAGGCTTGAGCCGTGTGCGTTGATGAGACGCACGCACGGTTCTTAGGGGAGGAGATGGCAGTAATGTCATCTCCTTACCCGACCCGATAGCTCTTCGGGGAAAAATATGCCGCAACGACTTCCACCGGGCAGGGGCAGCCAAGACGACTTTTCCTACGCCGCCCTCAATGCTCAAGCGCGTGCGCGGCAGATGGCCGCTGTTCTTGCCTCAGTCGATCAAGTCCAACGAAACAATGTTCTGCTTGATAGCCCGTCTGTCCTGTTGCAGGCAGTCATTGTTCCTTGTGCCAAGACAAACGAAGGGCAGCTAATCGAGGCTGTTACGCTGCCGTGGTTCGAAATTATCGAGTTGCTAACGCGCGACCCATCTCTCGCGTACCAGATTACGGATCGAAAGTGGGAAGAAATTATTGCCGGGGCCTACCAGAGAGCTGGCTTCGACGAAGTGACATTGACTCCGCGGAGCGGAGACTTTGGGAGAGACGTCATTGCAGTCAAGCGTGGGCTTGGAACTATACGAATCATTGACCAAGTGAAAGCGTACGGTCCCAACCACCTTGTCACAGCAGATGACGTGCGGGCACTTCTGGGAGTACTACAGGGAGACAAGGCGTCTAAGGGCTTTCTGACCACAACGTCGGACTTCGCTCCGAAGCTCCGTGGCGATATTTTGTTGAAGCCGTTCATGCCCGCACAGCTCGAACTTATCAACGGCAAGATGCTCCTTACTCGACTCCAAGAGCTGGCGAAGAAAAAGGCCTAACTTTAGGTCGAGCGGACGGGCCCGAGGCGTCGTGCCTAAATCGACATCCGTAGCGGCCCGCCGCTCACCAAGACGTTAGGCCTCTCAACAATTCGCATTACGTAAGAATGGACATCATCATGCGGCCTATATTTTTGGCTTGTACGTTCGCATTTTTGTTCCAGGTTACGCCAGCTTGGGCATCCACTTGCACGATCTTGGCTGACGGTGAGACCGGAGCGATATTCTTCCGGGATGGCCCTTGTGAACAACGAGAGAGTCCCGCCTCATCATTCAAAATCCCGCTAGCGCTAATGGGGTTTGATGCTGATATTTTGCAAGACCAGCATGATCCGGTTTGGCCGTATATGCCAGGATACGAAGCTCCCTTGGCCAGTCACAGGACCAATGTTGATCCGACGGCATGGCTGCGGGACTCCGTTGTCTGGTACTCACAAAAGCTCACCTCGCAGTTAGGAAAAAAGAATTTCGCTCGTTACGTCGAGGTGTTTGGCTATGGAAACAAGGATGTTTCGGGTGACCCCGGTCTTGACAATGGATTGACACATGCGTGGTTACTTTCCTCTCTATCAATCTCAGCAGAGGAACAGATTGCTTTCCTGTACAAAATGCTCAAGCGCCAGTTTCCTCTGAGCACCAAAGCCTACGACATGACATTCTCAATTGTTCCAACTTATCCAATGGCCGATGGATGGACTGCACACGGGAAATCCGGGAGCGGCTGGCAACGAGGACATGACGGTGCAATCGACATGAATCGCCAGCAAGGCTGGTTTATTGGTTGGGCATCGAAGGGATCGCGAACTGTCTTATTTGCCCGTCTAATCCTCGACGAAACAAAAATAGAAACCCATGGCGGAGCGCGAGCAAGAGAAGGGCTGATACAAGATCTTCCTCACCTCATCTCTGGAAAGTAAGGGCGTCTGGTCGTTCGTATGAACTACTTGCAGTATTAAAGCCTAACATCTCGCTGAAAGCCGACGGCCCTTATGGGCCGCGGTCTTAGCTCGAGCGTTAGGCGGTGGCGCAAATTCAACAGACATATGTCATTATAAGCGCGTGAAGCATTACAATTGGGACCCAAGCAAGAACGAGAAGCTGAAAGCGGAGCGAAACATTTCATTTGAGGAGATCGTATTTCATATTGGACAAGGAGCTGAAGTAGACGTTTTTGAGCATCCGAATCAAGAACGATATCCCGGCCAAAAAATTTCTGTCGTGCTCATCGAAGGCTACGCCTATTTGGTGCCTTATATTGAGTCAGAAACGGAAATCTTCCTCAAAACCATTATTCCCAGTCGGAAAGCCACTAAGAAGTACGTGAGAGATTGACCATGGCGAACCTAGACAGAGAAGAGCGTGAAATTCTCAAGGCATTTGAACAAGGAAAATTGAAATCAATCCCCGAGAAAGAGGCTGAGCTCAAGAAGCACAGGGAGTATGCGGCAGCGACGTTCAAACAAGATCAACGTATCAACATTCGTCTTTCCACGAGAGACCTACATGCGTTGCAGAAACGGGCATTGTCGGAAGGAGTGCCGTATCAGACTTTGATTGCCAGCATTCTTCACAAATACGTCGATGGGCAGTTCCAAGAGAAAACGCCTAACTAGCGCCGTGCACGTGACCGCCGCCCGCTTGCGGATCTGCGCTGAATGGAAACGGTGGGGCGGCGGCGCGTGACGGCGAGCGTTAGGCAGCGGTCGCGTGATGGGAACTCTGGATTAAACAGGCGAAGGAGGTTGGCATATGTCAGACGCAACGCAAACCGAGCTGGGGGCGGTGGTTTCTCTGTGGCGATACCCCGTCAAGTCGATGATGGGAGAGGAGTTGCATACCGCCCAGGTGAGGGAACACGGGCTGCTCGGTGATCGTGTATACGCCTTACTGGACAGCGCCGATGGGAAGGTCGCGAGCGCCAAGAACCCCCGAAAATGGCCGGGTCTCTTCGCTTTCCGGGCCACCTTCATCGAGCCCTCGGGCAGCAGCGCGCAGGTGCCTCCGGTCCGCATGACGCTGCCCAATGGCACCATCGTGACCAGTGAGCAAAGCGATTGCAACCAGGCGCTCTCAAAGGCGCTCAACCGTGAGGTCACACTTGCGGCAACCGCGCGCGGCCATGTGGCCGGAGTGCCGTCGTCGGTGCCCGCTTCCTGGACGGCGCATGCCGAAGAGTACTGGCCGGATATCGAAGGCCTCGACTACCGGGACACCGTCACCGATTTCGCTCTACCAACGGGGACGTTTTTCGACTGCGCGACGGTCCATCTCCTGACCACAGCCACGCTCAACCGGCTCCGGGACTTCTATCCGCAAGGGCGTTTCGAGGTCCAGCGCTTTCGTCCCAACATCGTGGTGGACCCTGTAGGGGGTGCGCAGAGCTTTGCTGAAAATGCCTGGATCGGGCACACGCTGGCCATCGGGGACGAGGTGTGCCTGCGCATCACGGGTCCCTGCGGTCGCTGTGTGATGACGACCTTAGCCCAGGGAGAGCTGCCGAAGGATAGTGGTATTTTACGCGCGGCGGTCCAACACAATCGGGGCCAGGTTGGGGTATATGCGGCGGTCGTGCGGGGTGGCACGATTCGCTGTGGTGATCGGGTGAGGCTTGGCGCCTCACCCGCGTCTGGAGCGCACCGGCGGGGCGGCAAGATCGAGGCACGGGGTCACTCGAGGCACGGGGTCAGGTCTTGTATTGCCATATTTCGCCTAACTTCACGGTCCAGCGGACGGCGCAAAAAGCCCACCGCCGCTGACCCGAAACGTTAGACGGCGCAAGAGAAAAGTCTTACAATTTGACCTATGCCCAAACGGTACACCAGTCGGGCATTGATCAAGTTGGCGGAAGAGTGTGGCTGGAGACTGGTCAGTGTCAAAGGCGACCATCACAACTTTAAGCACCCGGAAAGCCGGTTTGTAGTCACGATTGTCCACCCGCAGAAGGACGTGCCCGTAGGACGAGCGGTGGACACTGTGAAGAAAATCAGACTGGAGGTTAAGTGATGCGATTCCTCATCATGCTGGAACAAACTGAAGCTGGGTTTGCCGTGCAAGTGCCCGATTTAGCGATCGTGACGTACGGAGACACGATTGAAGCGGCCAAACAAGCGGCTGGTGAGGCCATTCAGAGCAATTTAGAAGCGTATCGAGAAGCCGGGCAGGCCATTCCTGAGCGGCAACCAGTCGAACGCCATTTAGAGAATCCTGAATTTCAAGAGTTGGTCTTCGCCTATGTGGAAGTGCCAGAGCCCAAGGAACGGATAGCGGCCAGCAAAAAATAGCAGCAAAAAATAGGGGCAGGTCTTGAATTATGACTTTTCGCTTGATACCCGCACGGCTTTCCCGCCGCTCTTTCTTCCTCAGCCTGGCAGTGAGAAAAATGATAAATCAAGACTTGACCCCGGTAACTGCACTTTTTGTCTACTCTCCTTTATCCTTTTGCCTGCTTCGTGGCGTACTCATTTTAGCCCCGCCTTACGCAGGGCGGCAAGTTGGCGCTCTAGGGCCACCGGATCTTTGAGGGGAGCTCTCTGCCGGTGAATCTCTAGCGAGAACTGGGGATCGATCCGCAGAACTTCTGCTACCTCGGCTCTTGTTTCCGCCTCCCAGCCGAGCTCACTGGAGACCGCAGCCAGGTGGAGGTGGGCACCCAGAAGATTAGGGTCACGGCTGATGGCTTCCTTTAGCGCGGCGACCGCCTCGGTATACCGCCCTGTCGAGCTGTAGGCCCAGCCCAATTCGACTAGGTACCAGGACGGATAGCGGGGGTTAAGACGCATCGCCTGCTCCGCCCTCCTGAGGGCTTCTTCTGCCCTACCCGCGAAGTTCAGCACCTCCGCCTGCTTTGCATAGCTGTCAGCATCGTTGGGCTCAAGAGCGATAGCCCGTTCGCCCTCGGCTATGGCTTGGTCAGACTGCTGTTTCTGCATATAAACCCAGCTCAAGAGCGAATGGGCTCCAGGCAGGGAGTCGTCCAGGGCAAGAGCCTTTTGCCCCAGCGCCAACGCTCGCTCCAGGTTCTGGGGGTCTTCACTCCAGCGCCTGTTCCACTCCAGGTCGTAGGTCCAACCCAACCACGCGTACGCCTCCGCATACTGCGGGTCCAGCGCCAGGGCTTTCTCAAACATCTGCCGTGCCTGGGTAGTGGCCTCTTTTGTGAAGCGCCAAAAATACCCCGCTCCGCGCAAATAGGAGTCATAGGCTTCCAGATTGTCCGTAGTTTTGCGCACGATGTACCCTTGTTCCTGTAAGGTGAGCTGCAGCTTCAGCGTCGTCACGATCTTCTGGACGATCTCATCTTGCAAGGCAAATATATCCTTCAGCGGGCGGTCATAGCGCTCGGTCCAGAGATGATGGTCCTGGGTGGCATCAATCAACTGCGCCGTGACTCGCACCTGACCATCTGCCTTACGCACGCTGCCTTCCAGCACATACTGCACACCCATCTCCTTGCTCACGTCTTGCACTTTTACCGCCTTGCCTTTGTAGGTGGAGGCGGAGTTACGGGAGATGACAAACAAGCTGGAGAGCTTGGAGAGGGCGCTGGTGAGATCTTCGGTGAGGCCGTCGCTGAAATATTCTTGCTTGGGATCTTCGCTCATGTTGACAAACGGCAGCACAGCAATCGAAGGCTTGTCGGGCAAGGCAAGCGCCGGAAGCTGCTCAGGAGGAATGGCCGCGGATGGAGCGGGCGGGCGGAAAGAGAAATGCTGCACGGCCATGAGTCCTCCCAGGATGAGCAGCAGCCCCAGCAGCGCCCACACCCCGCTCCGCCAATGTTCCTTGATGGGAGGCTCCGCTTTTTTGCTCTGCAGAGAAGCCGAGGCTTGAGGCTCCATTAGCACCCGATACACACGTACCGGCTTAGTGATGTTCTTGACTTGCTGCTCGCCCAGATACTCATACTGCAGAGAGAGCTTGTTCTCGATCTGATCGTAAACCGTTCCCGATATGCAGATGCCCCCAGGGGCAGCCAAACTCTCTAGCCGTGCGGCAATGTTGACCCCATCACCGTAGAGCCGTTCTCCCTCTATCACTACATCGCCCACATTAATACCAATGCGAAACTCCATCTTGCGCGGGGCGGGCAGGCCGGCATTTCTGGCTTTCAGCTCTTGCTGGATCGCAACGGCACCCTGCACGGCATCCACCGCACTGGCAAACTCCGCCAGCAGGTTATCCCCCGGCGAGTCCACCACTCTGCCCCGATGTTGCTGGATGAGGGTCGTCATCACCTCCCGGTAGGCAGTCAGGATCTGGATGGTTGCCATCTCATCGTCACCCATGAGGCGGCTGTAGCCTTTGACATCAGCACTGAGGATGGCCGTGAGTTTGCGCTCCATACTCCTGTCCCTCGTGGAGCGATTATCCGCTGAGTGTAGCCCAGTTGTCAAACCGGCGGGGGGCTTGTTGCTGCCCCTCACCTCCTCTCAGATGCAACATCAGGAGCCGACAGAGGGGATATGCGCGCAAGCCAAGCCATCAACAGATGTCCGGGAAATGGGGTCAGGTCTTGAATCATAACTTTTCTTTTGATCCTTCTGGCCGTTCGACCTGTTCCCTACCGTGTCTCGCCTCGCTCCAGCACGATCAAGCCGGAGGGGTCGCGGAAGAAGCGGAGGTCATCGTTGCCTAAGCCGGCGCCGATCTCGGTTCCCGCCGGGACGACGTTGAAGCGGTCGACAATCACCTCCCGCAGTTTGACGCCGGCGCCAATCTCGGCATAGTCCATGATGACCGATTCAACGATCTCCGCCCCTTTGCCGATCCGTACGCCCCGGCCAAGCACCGATCGCACGATCCGCCCTCCTTCTATCCGGCAGCCCTCGCCGATCAGCGAATCCCGCACTTCGCCTTCAACGAAGTGGGCTGGCGGACCATCGTGCACGGCACCAAAGATCGGCCAGTGGCTGTTTTGCAAATCAAAAGCCGGCGTCGAGCCCAGGAGATCCATGTGCGCCTCCCAGTAGGCGCGTAGCGTCCCGACATCGCGCCAGTACCCCTTTTCCTCATAGGGTTTGACTCCGGGGATGTCGTTGTTGCGGAAGTTGTAAGCAAACACCCGCTGCCTGGGAAAGAGTTCGGGAATGATCGTGCGACCGAAATCATGCTCGGTGCTGCGCCGCGAGTCTTCCAGCAAAGTCTCGATCAAAAGTTCGGCGTTGAAGAGATAATTGCCCATCGACGAATAGGCCAAGTCGGGATCGCCGGGCATTGGTTGCGGGTTTTTCGGCTTCTCCTCAAAACCAATGATGCGTTGGCTGCTGTCCACCTCGATAACCCCAAAGCTGCTGGCCTCAGTAATCGGCACCGGCAGCGCCGCCACGGTTATCTCCGCGTTATTTTCCAGATGGAACGCCACCATCTGATTGAGATCCATACGGTAGATGTGGTCGGCGCCAAACACCGCCACCAGCGTCGGGCGGAAGTCGCGGATCAAGTTGAGATTCTGGTACACGGCGTCCGCTGTCCCTTCATACCAACCCTCGCCCCAGCGCTGCTGGGGAGGAACGACAGTAATGAAGGTCCCGGTGAGACCACCGCCGATGCGCCAGCCCCAGGTCGAACGCAGGTGCTCGATCAACGATTGCGACTTATATTGCACCAGCACGTAGACCGCATAGATCGCCGAATTAATAAAATTGGAGAGAACAAAATCGACGATACGCTGCTTCCCGGCAAAGGGGACCGCCGGTTTGCTGCGCGCCTTGGTGAGAGGGAACAGGCGGTCTCCCCGACCTCCCGCCAGAATCATACCGAGAATGCGCGGTTGACGCATAAAATCACTCTAAGTTATGCAAAGAGAACCTGCTCCAGATCAGGGAAGAGAAAATCTTGCTGCTCTTTACTCGCCAGATAGACCCAGTCGTCCTGTTCCAATTGGCCGCGCTCACGCACGCGTTGGGCGATCTGCACCAGGCGTTTGAAATCAGAGTAATGCGCGGTGAACCGCTGCTCCGCATAATCGCGCGCGGTCCAGCTCGTAATGAGGAACTGCCAGTCCGACGCTTGCATCAGCAGCAATTCCCGCGCGGCCTGGCATAACACGCGGCTAAGAGGGCTCTGCGGCACGCGCGGGCAGTCGTGCAGCAACGTCCAGAACTCGATTTCGCTGTCGTAGAGTCGCTCCCACGTCCAGGCTGTGTCGCCATTGAGCCAGGTACGGTGGTCTCCCCCTTCTCCCCATGACCCTTCGGGCAAGGCCACAGTCTTTTCCGGCGGGTGCCGGTCGAGGTAGGCACTACAGCGTACCGTTTCGACCCCCTGTCGGGCCAGTTCAGGATAGAGGAAGCCGAGCCATTGCGGCCCTTCATACCACCAGTGACCGAGGAGTTCGGCATCGTACGGCGCGCACACCACACCAGGCGCTCCCTGGGTCGAGTGGCGCTGCAGGGCGCCAGCCACCAGAGCGGCGAAATGGCGGGCGTGATCCTGGGCTCGCTCCTGTGCCCGCTCAGGTACATAGGGCGACTTGACCGCAAAATCGCCTTTATCGCTCACCCGCCACAGGTGCAGTCCGCCGGGCACATGTTTTTTGTAAAAGTCGAGATACCAGGGGTCTCCGGGGTAGCCACGCTCAAGGCTCCACACTTGTTGGGCGCTCTCGGGATCGCGGAGAAAGACGGTCGCTTCTCCCGTGCCTCCGTAAGAAGCGATCCGGTAGAGATTATAGGGAGAGGTGTCAGCTCGTTGCGGCCACCCGGCACGGCTGGTCTCCCGCAGATTCGCCAGTTGGGGGAAGTAGTCATTGTACGGTGGCAGCGGACGTCCCCCGGCAACGAACTGACTGTCGGCGAAAAAAAACTCGAGTCCGCACTCAGACAGACACTCCTCAAGGCCATGGCGCAAAGTGCGGTATTGTTGACGATTGGGTCCGACCGGTGGGATCCAGTGATACCGTGGGCGATAGCCGCATTCCGGCAGCCACACCCCGCGGGGCCGACAGCCAAAGTGGGTCTCATGAGTGAACACGGCCAGGCGTAACTGTAAACTCACACTCTCATCGCGACCTAAGAGGGGCAAGTAGCCATGCGTCGCCGCACTGGTCATGATCTCGATCTGCCCTTGTTCCATGAGGTCGCGGAACGCGCCGAGCACGTTGCCATCGAGCGCGTGCAGCAGATCGAGAGTCTCGTGGTAGAACCGCGCCCAATAATCGCTCAGTGCCGCCAGGTCACCCTGATCCGTGTGACGAAAATGCGCGGCGGTCTCGGCACACGCGCGCAGGCGGGCAGCGAGAAAGTCGCGCAGTTCCTCCTGCAACAGCGGACTGGCGAGTTGTTCGCACAGCACTGGTGAGAGGCTGAGGGTCAATTGGGGAGAGAGACCGCGTTCGGTCAGGGCGCGCAGAGTGCGCAACAGCGGCAGATAACACTCGACTACCGCTTCGCACAGCCAATCGCTGCCGTGCGGCCAGCGGCTATACCCAAGGACGAAAGGCTGGTGGGCATGTAGGACCAGAGCGAATGAGCCAACGGTCGCAGAACCCATAGACTTCTCTCTAGCAGAGAGCAGCGACGCAGACAAACGGCCTCAACGGGTTGCCATAGCCCGACGGTAGAGATCCAGATACCGAGCGGCAGACTGCCCCCAGGAAAAGTCCTGCGCCATGGCATTCTGCATCAATCGCAGCCATGCCTGCCGGTCGGCAAACACGCGCTGCGCCGCGCCTACTGCTTCCACTAGAGCCTCGCCTCTGGGCTCCTGAAACACGAAGCCCGTCCCCTGGCCACTGGCGGGCTCAAAAGGCGTGACGGTATCCCGCAGTCCGCCAGTCGCCCGCACTACCGGGATGGTGCCGTAGCGCAAGCTGTACAATTGGGTCAACCCACACGGCTCGTAGCGCGAGGGCATCAGCAGGCAATCACTGCCAGCCTGGATCTGGTGCGCCAGGGTATCATTGAAGCCCAACCGTACGCCGACCTGTGCGGGATAACGCCGTCCCAACTCGGCGAAGCGCCGCTCGTAACGCGCCTCGCCCGAGCCTAAGACCACCAGACGCAGACCGAAAGCGAGCAGGCGGTCGATCGCATCGGCCACCAAATCCACGCCTTTTTGGTCAACGAAACGAGAAATCAGGCCAAGCAGCGGAGCAGCAAGATCCTCGGGCATCTCATAGGCGCGCAGCAGTGCCCGTTTACACACTGCCTTCCCAGCGAGATCGGCGGCGCTATAGTGTGCCGCCAGCGCTGGATCGGTTTCCGGGTTCCATCCCTGATAGTCAACTCCATTGAGGATGCCGGTCAGCACCTCCCGGCGTTCGCGTAAGACCCCATCCAACCCAAAGCCCAACTCTGGCGTACAAATCTCCTGCGCATAGGTAGGACTGACCGTAGAAAGCTGGTCCGCATAGTGCAGTCCCGCTTTCATAAAGTTCATAAGCCCGAAGAACTCCACTCCTCCAACCCGAAAGAGGGACAAGGGCAGGCCGGTAATACCAAAGACCCAGGCAGGAAACCAGCCTTGGTATGCCAGGTTGTGGATAGTGAAGAGCGAGGCCGCGGCGGACAGACGAGCGTCCAATTCAGGAAGAAAGCGGAGGAAGGCGGGGATTAACGCGGTATGCCAATCGTGGCAGTGAAAGACGTGCGGAAACCACTCGAGGCGCTCGGCCAACGCCAGGGCGGCGCGACAGAAAAAGATGAAGCGCTGCGCGTTATCGGCATAATCACCGCTTTCATCGCCATACAGTCCGGGACGGGCAAAGTAGTCATCCTGTTCAATGAAGTACAACGGCACGCCGGGCGGCCCTTCTTGTCCAGGGAAGGAGCCCTGCCATACGCGTGCCGTTCTGCGACCGGTCACTAATGGAATAGACAGATCCGTCACCGCCTCGGTCAGTGGAAACGCGCCGTCACGAATAGTTTGGTACAGCGGCATGGCCAGCCGCACATCGTGTCCGAGGGTGGTCAATACCTGGGATAGCGCAGCCGTCATGTCGCCGAGGCCGCCGGTGCGGGCAAAAGGAGTCACCTCGGCAGTCACAAACAGTACACGCAGACGCTCTTCCACGGGTTATCCCCTTCCCTCGTTCACCACCACCTCTTCTGCTTCTTGGCCGGCGCGGTTGGTGAGGGGAGCTGCTGCCGTCGTCGGGCGCGCCGTTGGTCGGTCCAGAACAAGAGCGCGCCGACGAGCACCCCGCCGGCGAAGGCCGTAAACACCGCCACCGACGCCGGCGCGGACACCTCCCACCAGAACAAACGCACTCCGACTGGATCGGTGTTTTGCGCCGCAAATACGACAAGCAGCAGGGCTGCGAGCAGAACGACAATCATGCGGATCGACATGCACACGCCTCTCTTGATCGTGGGGGTGTATTATTGTGGTATTCTCGCGAAAAGCAAAGGACCCGCGGCAATTGCAGGCAAGGCGATTTTCGCAAGAGAGACGAGGAATTGTCACCTGGAAGACAAATCCATGCATTAGCATGGGGGAAAAGACATTTTCCGTCATAAAGGTGACACTCCCATAGACGCTCAACAGATTGCCCCCAACAAGGGCCTATGCTAGACGGGGGAAGCTTCTAGTGCAGAAGTTTGCCGCCTTCCTCAATAAGGCACACAATAAGGAGGGTCCGATTCATGTCGTTCTACATTAAGCGAACCTATATCGATAGCGAACCGGGGATCGAACTGGTCAACCTTCACTATACCTGGACCCCGCTCGGCGAGATGCCCAACTGGGAGGCGCACCGCGAGACCCGCATGATGCCGCGGGGCGGCGTTCTCATCCGGGGCATGGGCGGTACCACCGTCGATGAGTCCGGCCAGTACGTCCAGACGGCCAGCGAGCGCATCGAACTCCCTGATGACGGCACTCGCCGCAAAATTATTCGCCTGCCCAAGGCGCTTGCTGATCCCTCGGCTCCCGGTGGTTTCACCGAGAATTACGCCTTCCATCATTACTTCGAGATCTTCCGCAACGGCAAGCGCGAGCAGAGCCCCCTCTATACGGAAGAGATCCTCAGCAAAGAGGTCGAGTATATCGATTTCCAGGGTAACCTGGGCGGGATGTGCATCTTCTGGAGCGTTTATGACTGGGACTCGCCACAGTACCAGCCGACCGAGGAAGCGAACTTCGTTGCCCGCTTCGGCGAGGACAACCCCTACCGTTCACACAAGTTCTACGGCGCCGAAGACAAGGAGAACTTCTCCCGTATTCGCGCGGAGATGCTGAAGGCGCTGCCGCTGCCGCGCCGCTTTATCGGCAAGATCTATGGGCCCAAAGGCGCGGAGATCCACCAGCGCTGGCACGTCGGCAACATGTGGCAGCCCAACCCCGCCGACCGCTGGGAAGACTACTGGGGTTACGTCGTCCATACGCTGTAATTCTCAGTACTGAGCTATGAGGACTGAGGACTGAGCGGAGGCAACTACAGCGGTTTTCATTTGAGCGAGGAGACATACCGTTTTCTCAGTCCATGCCGGAAACGCTCCACTTATTCCAGCCTACCTTCTTTCTCTCTTCATTCAAGTGCAAACCGCTATAGAAAGTCTTCCAAGATGGCCGCCGGTACTATTCCCCTCTGTACACAGAAGAGATCGTCACCGGTGCAAACACCCCGTCTGCTGCCCCGGATGCGATCAGCGAAGGTCGCTCCGCCCCCCTCTTACAGTCGCCTATGCTGATGTGAAAGAATCAGAAGGGTGAGGACACTTTTTTCCGTCCCCTTGCATCTCATTACGAGACTACCTGGAACACCCTGCGGGCTAGACGGAGA
>JBGPOI010000097.1:0-12385 GCA_041487975.1 Binatia bacterium
AATTGGTCGGAGATGCCGCGCACATCGACAGCGGTCGGTACGCCCAGCGCCCGCCACATCCCCGTCAACACGGTACCGCTCACGGCATTCGTCACTCGCTGCCAGCGCAAGAGTTCATTGAGAGTGCGGCTGACCGCATCGCCAAAGAGGGGGCTGCGATAGAGGGTATCAATGGCGGCAGTGGCCAGCCGCACGCCCGCGTCGTAGCCTTTCCATACCGCCTCTGAGGTCTCTTTTTCTCCTGCCAGACCCGCTCCCTGCCGCACGCTCGCCAAAGGAAGATCAAGTAAGAGGCTGGTGTAGACTGTCGTGAGATCTTTCACCGCTTGCCCGGTTGAGGATTCTGCCATCGCCGTGCTCCTTTTGCTGCGTACTCTGCTTTTTTCTTGGGGGCAAAAGCGCGGCCATTCTTTTGAGGCCGTGTTGCTGTCACGTAAGGGTTTGAAAGAAAATGGGTTTTGTCGCTGTTGGACTTATCCCGCTGTTGCCGGCCTGCTGCTCTTCCAGCAGTCGCTGGCTGACCAGCAGCAAGGTTGGTGATAGTCAACAGATCGAAGATCGAGGCGTAATTTTGAGGTGAGAGAAAGAGAAGGGTCGTTACCCTCTTTGGCGCTGAGTCTTGAATCCTTTCTCTCATCTCTCACAAAAGAAAGGCCCACGGGGCAAAGGAGGGTAAACCCGTGGGCCTTTTAGCACTGTCAGGCAGGGGAGGAGCCTGACAGTGACGCTGTTTTTCTCTTTTCTGGTTTCTCCTCCCCTGGTCATTGATTATTGAGAGCAGGAATCATTCCACACTCTCGCTTCCGCTTTTCTCAAGCGGAAGTGCAACTATTTCGCGCGCGCGCTTCCGGAGCTGTTGCCAAGATTCACCACTGTGATGCGTCAGCAGCACACGCTGCTGCGCTAGACGCACGAGGATTTTTCACGCCTCTCGAAGAATGAAGGCCTTGTTACTTATCGCAGACGTCCAATGCCATGCATGACCAGCACCGTGCCCCATAGCAGGACGAGCCCGCCGAAGACGCGCTGGATCACGACACGCTTGCTCAGTGTCAGATAGTGAGTCGTCAGGCCGATCCCCCACATCATGGGAACCGTGCCTAAGCTGAAGCTGAAGAGCAGCAACCCGGCTTGGAGCGGACTCTGCATGGCGACGGCGGAGGAAAACATCACATACAGAAGCGGGCAGGGGAGAAGCCCGTGCAACCCACCGAGGACGATAACTCCGGGCGAGCGGGCCAGACCGGCAAACTTGCGCCAGAAGCTCACCAACACCTGCGTCGGCCGCGCTAGAGTCCGATCTATCCAGGTTGTAGCGCCGCCCAGACAGAGAAAGTGGATACCCAACATGCCGAAACAATGTACGCTGCCGAGCAAGCCGAAAAGAAAGGCGGTGGCTACGCCGAAGCCGGCGGCCGGCAGCGTCAGGTTATGACTCGAGTGTACGGCCGCCCAAGCGAGAGCGGGCTCGTTCATAACGAGAGGAGTACGGC
This sequence comes from Binatia bacterium, assembly GCA_041487975.1. GTDB lineage: Bacteria > Desulfobacterota > Binatia > Bin18 > Bin18 > JACQEL01. The sequence continues at coordinate 1,494 of JBGPOI010000097.1, forward strand.
TGACTTGCCTGCGTCATTCTCTGCCACGCCATAAGCCGGGCACGAAAGGAGGCGAGGCAGCGCAATTTACCGACTCGGCCCCTGCCCCATATGATGCTGAGCTGCCCAGGCTTCAGCCTGCTGGCGGATGGGGTCGGCTGGCGCGAAGCGTTTGATCCCTTCCAGCAAGTCCTGCTGATGCTTGGGTAGGGAGAGGGATTGATCCATGTGCCGCGCCATCAACTTGACCGCCGCCCGACCCATCAACACGAGATCGCGGTAGATGGTATTCAGCTCAGACTGTTCCATTTCGAGGGCCAGGGCGAACGACTCGTCTTTGGTCACTCCAAGTTTGGCCTTTTCTTCGACGCGTTTCAGCAAGGCATCCATCTCGACCAGCTTGGCGGGAAACTCGGGCATGAAGTACCCGGTATCCGAATCAACCTCCAGCGCCGCTTTCTCGGCTGCGAGGATTTTGCTGTGGTGTTTCTCTTCCTCGGCCATGCCGAGCCAGAAGCTTTCGAGTTCCTTGTCGTCATTCAGACTGCCGGCAAACTGGCTGTAAATGTCAGCCACCCGTTGCTCCAGCATGCTGCACCGCCCTAAGATTTCGGTCATAAACATTGGTTTTCCTCCCTCTTCTATGCATAGTTCGACGGGCTCACCATGAACGGTTCTCACCTAATCTTTTGTTCACCCTGAGTCCTACGATTTTGCTCAGGACAGGCCTATCGAAGGGCGAACAATGTTGAACACTCGCTCCTCATAGGAATTCCCGTTAGAGCAATTTCCGTTCTCTCGCCGCCCGCTCCAAGGTTTCGCGGAACTGCGGGTGCGCAATGTCGATCAACGCGCGGACACGCTGGCGTAGGGTTTTCCCGTAGAGCTGCGCCACGCCAAACTCGGTCACCACATAATGCACGTCCCCGCGCGTCGTCACCACCCCGGCGCCGGGTTTGAGCAGAGGAACAATGCGTGACATCTCGCCACCCCGGGCCGTGGCCGGCAGGGTGATGATCGGTTTGCCTCCCTGGGAACGTGCGGCGCCACGAATGAAATCGAGCTGACCGCCAAAGCCGGAGTAAATCGTCGTGCCGATCGAGTCGGCGCAGACCTGACCGGTCAGATCGACCTCCAGGGCCGAGTTGATCGCGATCAGGTTGTCATTCTGAGCAATAACAAAGGGATCGTTCGTGTACGTTGAAGGATGCAACTCGAAGGCTGGGTTGTTATCCACGAAACGATAGAGCGCACGGGAGCCGAGGATCAAGGTGGCCAGCGCTTTCCCGCGGTGCAAGGTCTTGCGTGCGCCGGTGAAGATGCCGGCCTCCATGGCCTGCATCACTCCGTCGGAGATCATTTCCGTATGCACGCCGAGGTCGCGCTTGCCCGTCAGACTAGCTAGAACGGCGTCCGGGATGGTGCCGATGCCCATCTGCAAGGTGGCGCCGTCCGGTATCAGGGCCGCGATGTGCTGCCCGATCTGCTTTTCCACCTCCCCGAATCCCCCGCTCTCCAACTCCGGTAGCGGCTCGTCGCTCTCCACCACCGCGTGCACGCGGGAGATATGGAGAAAAGAATCTCCCAGAACGCGCGGCATCTGTTGATTGACCTGGACAATGACCGTGCGCGCAGCCTCGGCTGCGGCTTTAGAGGCCAACACTTCGATGCCCAGGCTCATGAAGCCATGTTCATCCGGCGGGGAAACCTGGAGGATGGCTACGTCCAGCGGGAGAAGGCCGGAAGAAAACAAGGCGGGGATCTCAGAGAGAAAGATGGGGGTATAGTCGGCATGGCCGGCGTTGACTGCTTGCCGATCCCCGGGACCGACAAAGAGAGCGTTATGACGGAAATGACCCTCCAGTCCAGGCGCGGAGAATTCGTCGCCCATCAGCAGCAAGTGCACGAGTTCAACCGCTTCCAGTGCGTTTTTGCGCTCGAGCAAGGCACGCAGCAGTGGACGGGGAGTGGCGGCGTTGCCGCTGGTGAACACGCGGTCCCCGCTCTTGATAAGACGAACCGCCTCGTGAGCGTCAAGAAGTTTTCTGCGATAGTCGTCGATCCAAGGCATAATGGGTAGCGTTCAGCTCTCAGCGATCAGCCCGAGCGCCAGCAGAGAGTGATGAATAATGAGTGAAAGGTTTCTCCTGCTTCATTTTTCACCTTTCACTCTTCTCTTTTAACTCTTGATAACTACGTTGCAGGGCTGCACTCTGCCGTAACGCCCCCTGCACTCCTGCCGTGGCTATGCAGCGTAGGTACGGGAGCAGCGTCTGGGTGAGTGCATAGGTAGCAGTTCGCGGCACGAGCGAGGGAACGTTGGGCACGGCGTAATGAACGACTCCGTCCTGTACGAAGACCCCATCCTCGCTGGGAGTCAGACGTGAGGTTTCGACGCACCCGCCTTCATTGATGGCAAAATCGAGAATGACCGCGCCCCGCCTCATCTGCCGCACCATTGCCCGTGTCACCAACAGTGGGGCTTCGCGATCAGGCTGTCGCACCGCGCCAACGAGCACCTCGGCGAAAGCGGAAAATTTTTCGATGTTGTGCTGTGTGGCGAGTGCGGTCACCACCCTCCCCGCGAACAAGCGGTCGACGTCCTCGAGTTTTTGTACGTCGGCATCCAGCACATGCACACTGGCGCCGGCGCCAAGAAAAGCGCGGGTGGCCTCGGTGCCGAGTACGCCGACGCCAAGGATCACCACGTCAGCCGGAGGGATACCGGGCAGGCCGGAAAGCAACACGCCCATACCACCGCCAGACGCTTCCAGGAGACGACCAGCAATCTGCGGAGCCATGCGGCCGGTGATCTGACTGGAGATCTTTTGCAAGGGAAAGGCACCCGTATCCTCACGAATCGCCTCAAGCCCGAGCATGGTCAGGTTGCGTGTGCGCAGCGTGTGCACGACCCGAGGCGGAGCGACATGCAGGCGCAGGAAAGCGATGAGTGTCGCGCCTTCGGGCAGCATCTCCCACTCTTCCTCACGCGGCCGTTCTACCCGTAAGATAACGTCCGCACGCCCGTACGCTTCCGCGGCGCTATAGACGATCCGAGCACCGGCGGCTTGATACTCCTCGTCGGTAAATCCGGCTCCCTGTCCGGCTCCTTGCTGGAGTACCACCTCAGCTCCGGTTTGACACAACTCGCGCACCCCAGCCGGGGACAGCGCGACCCGGCGCTCAACCATGCCCTTCGCGAAACCTGTTTCTGTGGGAATACCGAAACGCATTGGCGAGTGCTGAGCTTTGAGTGCTGAGGACTGAGCGAAGAGCTTGTGCGTTTTTGCGTTCTGTCTTACTCAGTCCTTAGTCCTGGTTACTCAGGCCTTTCTGTCGTGAGGGGCACGACCTCTCCCTCCCGCACGCGCACGGAGGAGCCATCATCAAGTGTGACAAGCAGGCACCCTTCTTCATCTAGATCCATTGCCACCCCTTCGACATGCATGTCTTCCTCGCGCACACTAACGCGACGGCCAAGAAAGGAACGGCTGCGCCATTCCTTGAGCATTGGGCGTTTGCCGGCAGAGAGAAAGTTGAAGTAGTGTTTTTCCAGGCGCTCTAGTACGAGCGCCGCAAAAGTGGAACGGTCTACGGCGCGCCCCAAGGCTTCGTGCAGCGACGTTGCCCCTGCGGCAGCATCGGCGAAAAGCCGATCCATGCTCGCGCGGTCAATATTCAGATTTACCCCCATGCCGAGGATCAGATGCGTCACGCGCCCGTTGTGGGTCTGGACTTCGGCCAGAACGCCGGCGATCTTCTTGTCGGTTACCAGTACGTCGTTAGGCCACTTTACCTGCGTTTTTACGCCGTACGTTTCGATCGCGTCGGCAATTGCCAGTGAGCCGATCAAGGTGAGGAGTCGTGCCTCGCCGATCTGGATCGGGGGATTGAGCAGGACGGACATGTGCAGGTTGACCCCGGGGGGAGAAAACCAAGGCTTGCCGATACGCCCCCGCCCATGCGTCTGTGCGTCGGCTACAACGACCGTACCTTCCACGGCACCCTCTTTGATGAGTCGCAGCAGAGCCGCATTGGTGGAATCGACCTCGTCCCAATAATGCACGCCCTGCCCGAGCAAGCGTGTCTGGGTGACTCGTTTGACTGCTGCGGCGTTCAGCGATTCCTTCATGTCCGATCCTTTCTCCATGATGTGGTCAGCGCGTATCCAAGTGGATGTCCAATTCGTCGAGTTTGCGGTAGAGGGAAGAAAGACTCAGTCCCAGTAATTCGGCGGCGCTTTTTTTGTCTCCGTCGGTTTTCTTGAGGACGGTCTCGATATGGCTCTTCTCATAAGCCTGTACTGCCTCCTTGAGATTGTCGCTCAACGGCACAACGCGTGTTCCCTCCGGCATCTCCCCGCGTGGCAAGTCCGCCGGCGAGATCCATTCGCTGTCGTCGCCCAGGATCATGGCGCGCTCTAGTACGTTATCGAGTTCCCGCACATTTCCTTTCCAAGGGAGGGACATCAGCAACTTCATGGTGGCGTTGTCAACTCCCTTGTAAGCTTTCTTCATCTCCTGGTTGTGCCGGTGTACCAGATGCTCGACCAGCGGCGGAATATCCTCGCGTCGATCGCGCAGGGGAGGGATGTTCAACTCAATGACGTTAAGCCGGTAGTAGAGGTCTTCACGAAAGTGGCTCGCCTCGATCTCTTTCTTTAAATCACGATTGGTGGCGGCGAGGATGCGCACGTCGATCTTGATCGGCGTGGTGGCTCCGACCGGCAGGATTTCTCTCTCTTCGATCGCGCGCAGCAGTTTAGGCTGGAGAGTCAGCGGCATCTCACCGATTTCATCAAGGAAGATGGTGCCACCGCGCGCGCGCTGAAAGAGACCTTCCTGCGTGCCGACTGCGCCGGTAAAGGCGCCCTTGGTGTGACCGAAAAGCTGGCTCTCTAACAGGGCCTCGGGAATGGCGCTACAGTTTATCGGCAGAAAAACATGATCCTTCTGCAAACTATGACTATGGATCAACCGGGCCACGACTTCCTTGCCGACTCCGCTCTCGCCGGTGATGAGCACCGTGGCGTTGGTAGGAGCGACCTTCTTGGTCAAGGCAAAGATCTCTTTTATTGCCGGGCTGCGGCCCACCATGTGGTCGAAATCGAAGTGGCGAGAGACTTCACGGCGCAGGAGCTGAATCTCCCAGGCCTGACGTTTATGCTCCAGCAAGCGGCGTACTTTATGGAGCAGGTCGTCGAACAACAGGGGTTTCAGCAGGTAGTCCTGCGCGCCGAGGCGTAACGCTTCGACCACGGTCTCGACTGAGGCGTAAGCCGTCATCAAAACAACCATGGTCTGAGGATAGACTTCGCGGACTTTCTTCAACACCGCCAACCCATCGACGCCTGGCATGCGCAAGTCGGACAGGATTAAGTCCACATCGACCTCTTCTAGGATCTGCAGGGCGGCCTGGCCATCGGCCGCCTCGTAGACGTGGTAACTTTCCTCCCGTAGCAACTCGGCTACACTTTGGCGGGCCAGGGCTTCGTCGTCCGCAACTACGATGGTCCCGAGCATCGTCATGCTACTGTCCTCCGCTTAATGGACGCTTAAGACAGTATACCCCTTGTTCTGTAATGCTGCCGAGGCCGCCGCGGCATCTACGTTCCGCAGCCGCAAATAGAAAATAGATTGCTCGCTCCACGGCTCCCGATACGTACCCACTCCCAGCACTTCTCCGCCAATCCCATTGATGAGCGTGGCCGCCTCAGCCAGGTCACCGCCTTTCTCCGTTCGTAACAGGTCGATCCGCACGCTGTCCTGGGTGGATGCGCCGGTCATTTCCAGGAAAGCCTGTAGGACATCGCTGGTTGTGAGGATGCCTACGACCTTGCCGTTTTCGATCACCGGTAACCCGCCGACCTGGTGTCTGAGCATCAGCTGGACGGCTTCCTCTGTCGTGGTCAGGGGAGATACAGTCAACGGAGTCTCGGTCATGGCCGCTCCGACCCGAGTGCGTTCTTCAACGCCGACATGACGGCGCACGTCACGATCCGTCAGGATGCCGACCAGCGTGCCGTCGTGTACGACAGGGAGACGGCGGAAATGGCCGGCGGTCATTTTTTGCTGGGCAGTAGCCAGTGTGTCCTGCGGACTCACGGTCACGGGGTGTTGCGTCATGCGATGGCGGACTAACATAGGTTCCTCCTCTGCTTGTCGTCTCCAGTAAGCATAAGCGATGCCGAGGGAGACAAGCCCGAAAAATGGGGACAAAGGCCCGTTTTTTCTCGTTTCTGGGAAAAATCAGCCGACATTTCGCACGGATGAGAATGGCCCGACCGCTCAAGGAGTGGACATGTCGGCAAAGAACGTCAGGGAGGGAAAGAAAACTAAAAGTGATCTTTAGGAGTCGCAGCATTCTCCCAGGAATGCCCCTGTTTCTGTCGGTGATACGCAGACCACAAAGCGGCAGCTTGCTGCTGCAAGGCTTTATCGCTGCTGAAGGCATGGACGGCTTCCACCAGGCGACGAATATGAACTTCTTCTTCCGGCGTCATTGCTTGCAGCAGCGCGGCCAGAGTCGGGCGGAACCCACGAAACCATTCCTCGTCGAGGCGATTCAGCTCTGAGCCTTCGAGGATGAGCGCCTGGCCGAGCGCGGCGTCACTGCTCAGATCAGACCGCTCGACCGCTGCCTCGGCCGCCGTGACTTTCGCCTCTACTGCCGCGAGTGTTTCCTCAGAGATCTGCGGAGGCAGTTCCCTGAGATCGAGCAAACCGACGGAACGTTCGAGAATGGCGACATGGTGACGTTCGTCTTCGGCCATACAGTTCCAGAAGAAACGGACTTCAGCCGGGAACCTTACCCGATCGCCTAGCTTCAAATACATACGGCGCACGCGCCGTTCAAAATCAGCCAGTCGCTCCAGCAAGCCACGTGGGCTCATACTTCCTCTCTTTCTCTTCCCGCTGCTTGCGGCATTCGGCGCACAGGCAGGCCTGGCGCAGCGCCACCCAGGGAAAGCGGCTGCAGTGTCCATCCGGCCATAATACGACCAGCCCTTTCTGATCCCACACTACCATGCCTTCGTGCTCTGACCCTTTCGCGTTCTGCGGATAATTCCCGTGCAGAAATGTGTGCATAGTGTCCCCTCATCGCTAGGCGGGGTGATCTTTATCGCTCTTCTCCCGTTGTCCGCAAGAGTAGTGCCAGAAGGAGATCATTCCTCTTTTTCTTGTTTTGCCTCTAACTACTATCGTTTCCGCTGCCATGGCTTCTCGGAGATAAGAAGAAATCGTGGCAACGAATCCCAGGAGTGAGAACCCGCAGGGGCCCGGCGCTGCTGTTCTTCAAGAGAAATACGCAATCTGCCTATACGGGAGAGTGGCAAGCCAATTGCTTTAACAAAAGAGCAAGACAATTTTAAAGAGGTGCATTATGAAATCATTGACTCCGTGGCGACCTATGCGGGAATTGGAAAGCCTCGAGCGGCGTATGGCCGATCTATTTGAACGCTTTTGGGGGCCGGGGGAGCGGGAACGCTCGGTCTGGGGAACCGAAGGCTGGGCCCCAGCCATCGAAAGTAAAGTGGATAACGGTAACTTGATCGTCAAAGCCGACCTGCCCGGCATCGACCCCAAAGAGGTGTCGATCTCGGTCCTGGGCAATCAGTTGACGATTGAGGGCGAACGCAAACGGGAAGAGAAGAAGGAAGAGAAAGATTACTTCTATCAGGAAGTGAGCTACGGGAAATTCTCCCGTACGGTCCCCCTGCCCGAAGGGGTTGAGGCGGATAAGATCAAGGCCAATTACAAGGATGGCGTGTTGGAGGTCACCATACCGGCTCCCAAGCAGTTGGCCAGCAAAAAGGTGCAGATTGAAGTGCAGAAGCAGGGAAAGGAAACGTAAAGCGTAACGGGTAAAGCGGAATAGGGAACGAAGCTGTCTTGCTCTTACGTTTTACGCCTTGGCCATGGACACCTCACCGCAGCCACTCGGCATATCCGGCGCTTTCTCCCCCAGTGCCTGGGCAGTGCTCAGGCATCGCTATCTGCGTAAAGACCCCAACGGCGCGATTGTCGAGACACCGGAAGAAATGTTCTGCCGGGTCGCTCGTGCCGTGGCGGCGGTCGAGGCCAACTACAAAGGAAATGTGGCGGAGTGGGAAGAAACCTTCTTTTCCTTGATGTCGACCTTGCGGTTTCTTCCCAACTCGCCCACCTTGATGAATGCCGGGACCTCCCACGGGCAGCTCGCAGCCTGTTTCGTTCTGCCTATTGAGGACTCGCTGGAGAGCATCTTTCAAGCGGTCAAAGATATGGCGTTAGTCCACCAATCCGGGGGCGGCACAGGATTCTCTTTCTCGCACTTACGGCCGCAAGGGGACCCGGTGGCTGCGACGGGTGGGGTCGCCTCTGGTCCCGTCTCTTTCTTGCGGGTCTTCGACGAGGCAACGAACGTAGTCAAGCAAGGCGGCCGCCGCCGGGGCGCAAACATGGCGGTGCTGCGGGTGGACCATCCGGACATTCTTGAGTTTATCCGCGCCAAGGAAAATCCAGCGGCGTTTACCAATTTCAATCTTTCGGTCGCCGTGGATGACGGCTTCATGCGGGCAGCGGCGGAAGGACAGAGCTACGCGCTGCGCCATCCAGCCTCAGGCGCAGTGGTACGGCAGGTGGCCGCGCGTGAGGTGCTGGTGGCTCTCGCGCAAGCGGCCTGGAGGTCAGGTGATCCTGGCGTCCTCTTTATCGATGAGATCAATCGCTCTAATCCCACGCCGCTACGCGGAGTGCTTGAGGCGACCAATCCCTGCGGCGAACAGCCGCTCCTGCCTTACGAATCGTGTGTGCTGGGGTCGGTGAATCTCCCACGCTTCGTGCGCGGCCATGCCATCGACTGGGAAGCCTTGGGGAGAACGGTCGAACAGGCTGTGCGTTTTCTCGATGATGTGATCGACGCCAGCCATGCCCCGCTCTGTCAAATCGAGGAGATGAGCCGCTTGACGCGCAAGATCGGCTTGGGAGTGATGGGGTTCGCTGACCTGTTGATCATGCTGGGCCTGCCCTATGGATCCCCGCAGAGTTTCCCTCTGGCGGAAAAACTTATGGAGTTCATCACGACCCGGGCCCGGCAGGCCGCGATGGCCTTGGCCAAGGAATGCCGCGGACCGTTCCCGGCGTTTCCCGGCACGCTGTGGGACCTGCGTGGTAACCCGCCCGTGCGCAATGCCACTGTGACGACCATTGCGCCGACGGGTACGATCAGCATCCTGGCGGGCGTGTCCAGTGGCATCGAGCCGCTTTTTGCCCTGGCCTTTACCCGCACGGTATTGGAGGGGCGTCAGCTCCAGGAGCTGAATCCGCTGCTCCTGCAAGCTTTGGAGCAGCGGCACTTGCTGAGTCCGGACCTCTTGGCAGAGATCAGGGCCACGGGCTCGCTCGCCTCCGTACCCGGAGTGCCGGACGACCTCAAAGCCCTGTTCGTCACCAGTCACGAATTGACGCCAGAGGTGCACGTGCGCATGCAGGCGGTGTTTCAGTGGCATACCGACAATGCGGTCTCCAAGACGGTGAACCTGCCCGAGACCGCTACTCCAGCAGACGTTGAGCAGGTGATTCAGCTCGCTCACCAGTTTCATTGCAAAGGTATCACCGTCTTTCGCGACGGCTGCAAAGGCAATCAAATGCTCTCGCTGGGCATTCCTGATCACTCGGTGGCAGCCTCTCGCGGAGGGGGGGTGCAAGCTGGTCTGGAATTCAGCGGCGAATGCCGCAACTGCACGGTGTAGAACGGTAGGGTTGAGCGGATGAGGGAGGTGCGGAGACCATTTACTCGCGGGCGCCTGCGCTGGATGTTAGCTGTACGCTGGCTGCTCTTTTTTCTCATCGTGGGATTGGTTTTAGTGCTGGCTTTGGCCAGTTGGCGCCGCGCTCTGCGGCCAGCACAGGCGGCTTTGGTTCTTCCTCCATCTCCCAGTGCTCAGCATTCTGGGCAACCGGCAGCGCCAGGGTAAAGGTCGTTCCTTCGCCGGGGACGCTGCGGTACGTCAGCGTGCCTTTGTGGGCTGAGACGATTTGTCTCACAATTGTCAGTCCCAGTCCCGTACCCTGGGGTTTGGTGGTGATAAAAGGCTCGAAGATATCGACCCCAGCCGGAATACCGACTCCCGTATCCCTCATCTCCAGGCGTACGTGCCCTCCAGAGTTGTGTGCACGCAGCGTGAGCGTTCCGCCTTCAGGCATCGCTTCGGCGGCATTCTTACACAGGTTTAAGAGGACCTGCTTGAGCTTCTCACCGTCTGCTATAATCGGTGGCAGATCCGGCGGGAAGACCTGTTCGACTTTGATCCCACGAGCGGTGTAGGCAGGAGTTTCCGCAGCCAAGAGGTCTGCGACAAGGGGGGCCAGCGAGGTCGGCCGCAGGTTGAGCTTCTGACGGCGCGCGAGCGCGCGGAATTCATCTAGGAGAACGGTAAGTCGCCTAATCTCGCTCATGAGAGTGTGCAGGGGAGTGATGAGGGAGTCATCTCCTAGTAGATCACGCTTTCTAGCGAGACGACGCTCCAGGAATTGCACGGCCATATACATGCTGTTGAGCGGGTTGCCGACCTCATGCGCGAAGGTAGCCGCGGTGGTGCCAATGGCAGCCAGCCGCTCGCGTTCGACGAGTTGCTCTTGCAACCTGACCGTCTCGGAAATATCACGGATAAATGCGCCGTAGCGTACCTCGCCACCGGTCTTAATTTCAGTGACTGAAAGTTCGATGGGAAAGACTTCACCACTCTTGCGTCGTGCCGCTACGGTACGAATGCAGCCGATAACATGCGGCTCGCCGGTCCGTTCATAGCGGGCGATGTAGCTGTCATGTTCGCCGGCATAAGGCTCGGGCATCAGCATTTGCAGCTTTTGTCCCTGCACTTCGGCTCGGGCGTAACCGAAGATGCGCTCGGCTGCGGGGTTGAACAGGTC